>CAYTWI010000021.1:0-38749 GCA_964442045.1 uncultured Bifidobacterium sp. | reverse complement strand
AATACAGTAGCTACTGACCAAAACAAAGACTTGGTAGCTTTATATGACCGAACTTTTGAAGCATACAAAGCAGAGCAATATGAAACAGTAAAAAAACTAAAAGCTGAAGCCGACAAAAAATACCCGGGTAATAATTTCAGACCTAAGTTTGAGTATATAAATGCATTGGCAATTGGTAAAACAGAAACGGCAGAAAACTTTAAACAGGCCTTAACCAATATTACCACAGAGTTTGCTAAAACCGATGTGGCAGACCAGGCCAAAGAGATATTGGCTATTTTAAACCGAAGCCAAAAACGCAACGAAATAATTGGTAAAGATTCAACACTGGCCGAGTTCAGGGTTGACATGGAACCAGATGCACCTCATTATTACATCATGGCTATTAAAAATGAAAAAGCCAATTTTACAGAATATGTAGAAGCCATTTCAACTTACAATGATGCTTTCGCATCGCTTGATAATTTAAAGGTAAATGCTATTATGAGCAATGAAGGTTACCAGATTTTAATGGTACGGGAATTCAGCAACCAGAAAAAAGCAGAGGATTATTACAAAGGTATTACAGCCAACAATGTGGTAACAGCCCGTTTAAAAGTAAAAGAACCTTATATTGATTTTGTTATATCGACCAATAATTATAAAAAAATATTGCGCGATAAAGAAATTGAAAAGTACAATACATTTTATAAAAAAGCACAGCTAAAACAGACCCCATGAGTTTTCTACAATCAATTTTCGACAAAAATGCAATGAAGTATATCAAATGGCTTTGGATAGGTGCATTTGGCGGTATAGCTATTTTTGCTTTATTGGTTACTATATTATGGTTTGACTGGGTTCCGGCCAGCTATAAACTCCCCCCTTTGGAGGAATTAGAAAATCCTAAAACTTTGCTGGCCAGTGAAGTTTACAGCAGCGATGGCGTAATGCTTGGTAAATACTATTTACAAAACAGAAGCAATGCCAGCTTTGAAGACTTAAGTCCGCAATTGGTAAATGCTTTAATTGCTACTGAAGATATTCGTTTTTTTAAACACAGTGGTATCGACAACAACCGTTTGTTTACCATTATTATTTATAATTTAATAGGCAAACGCCAAGGCGGTAGTACCATTACCCAACAGCTGGCCAAAAACTTATTTCCACGCAAACGATTCAAACATTTTCACCAAAAGGTATTAACCAAGTTGCAGGAATGGATTACTGCCATTCGTATTGAACAACGTTATACCAAAGAAGAAATTTTAACTATGTATTTTAATACGGTTGAATTTGGTGGCAATGCTTTTGGTATACGCAGTGCAGCCAAAGTATTTTTTGGTAAATCTCCTAAAGACTTAAACGCACCGGAGGCGGCCATGTTGGTAGGTATGTTAAAAGGTATTACTAAATTTAATCCCAATAAAAACCCTGCCAACGCTTTAAACAGGCGCAATACGGTATTGAACCAAATGTTAAAAAGCAACTTTTTATCGGAGGCTGATGCCGCTAAATTTAAAAAGGAAGAAATAAAACTGAACTACCAGGAAGATGACCACAATGAGGGTTTGGCTACTTATTTCAGAGAACATTTGCGTATGGAGTTAATGGAATGGGCAGAAGAAAACGGATTTAACCTTTACAAAGACGGGTTGAAAATTTATACCACCATTAATGCTAAAATGCAGGCACAGGCTGAAACAGCTGCACAGGAACATTTAAAAGTAATGCAGGCTAAATTTTATAAGCATTGGAAAGGCCGTGACCCTTGGGGTGTGCATAAAGAATTATTGATAACTGCCATGAAACGCAGTGACCGTTATAGGATTTGTAAACTGCAAAACTTAAGCGACAGTGAAATAGAAAAACAATTTAACACCCCTGTAAAAATGAGTGTTTATACTTATGAACGAGGTGTAGTTGATACAACCATGACCCCTATGGACAGCATTAAGTATTATAAATATTTTATGCAATGTGGGTTGTTAAGTATGGACCCGCAAACAGGGCACATTAAGGCTTGGGTTGGCGGGCACAATTACAAATATTTTAAATACGACCACGTAAACCAAAATGCAAAACGCCAGGTAGGTTCAACTTTTAAACCTTTTGTTTATACCTTAGCTATTGATAATGGTGTTTCACCTTGTACCATTTACCCAAATAAACCGGTTCAGTTTGAGGGTTACCCTGATTATAAACCCGGCAATGCTGACGAGGCATATACTACCGCAGAAATGACCATGTACCGTGGTTTACAGTTTTCAGTAAATTTAATTGCTTTAAATGTTTTAAAAAGCTTAGGCCCCAATGCCATTAAACAGGTAATAAATATTGCCAAGAAAATGGGCGTGGAAAGTAATATGGGCCCCTACCCTGCCACTGCATTGGGAACAGCAGATATCTCCGTTTTTGAAATGACCGGAGCCTTCAGCACTTTTGCCAATAAAGGGGTATGGATAAAACCACAGTATTTACTGAAGATTGCGGATAAAAACGGTAACGTTATTTATGAGCAACGCCCTGAAAGCAGGGAAGCTTTGAGTGAACAAACCAGTTATGTAATGTGTAAAATGCTGGAAAAAGTTACCATGCATGGTACTGCTGCCAAAATAAAATACCAATACGGAATACAAGGCGCTGTGGGTGGTAAAACAGGTACTACACAAAACTATAGCGATGGTTGGTTTATTGGCATTACACCCACACTTGCAACAGGTATATGGACCGGATTTGAAGAGCGTGCTATACATTTCCGCTCTATGGATTTAGGAAGTGGCTCAGCTATGGCAATGCCTATATTTGGTAATTATATGAAAGCATTACAAACGCAAAAATTGGTCAATGTGGTTGAATCCTGGGAAAAACCTAAAGCTGATTTAACTATTGAATTGGATTGTGATGCTTACCAACCTGACAACAAAACAAGCGATCCTTTTACAGAAGAATAGTGTAATAAGTTTTCTGCAACTACTTTGGTGTGCAGCACATTTTTACCGTTTGTGTTTCATTATCAATATGAGGGCTTAAATATGGTATACCTAAGTTCATTCCCCTTACAATAAAAACAAGGGCTATAACAATAGCAAATACAGGTGTTAAGGCACTTGCTTTTTGTCTTATAGCAGGCTTAATTATTTGGCCAAGCATGGATATACTAAACATAACAGGGAAAGTACCCAAGCCAAATAAAACCATAAAAAAGGCCCCATAAAAAACAGATTGTGTAGCCAATGAAGCTATTAAAGCTACATACACAAAACCACAAGGTAATATACCATTGAGTGCACCAATTAAAAAGAAGGAAAACAACCCTTTACTCCTGAATAATTTTCCATACCATTTATTACCCCAAAAATTAAACTCCAGCTTGCTTAACATTTTTGGAACAAATAATTTTATTAATGTTACTGCCAAAATTAATACTCCGGCCAGAATACTGATAGACTGCTGCCATCCCGCTATTTTTAAACCAAAACCTAATGAACCTATAATAGCCCCTAACAGCGCATAAGTAAAAATTCTGCCTGAGTTATATATCAACCTGGAAATAAATAAATGACCTGTTGTACTGCTATGTTTTGGCAAGGCAAAAGCAATAGGCCCGCACATACCTGCACAATGCATGCTGCCTACCAAACCTGTTACAAATGCCGTTAAAAACAATAATGCCATATACGCAAGCTATAAATGTAAATGCTCTTCTAAATAATGAATTCCTTGTTCATCATTCCATATTATTTTAGCTATCCAGTTGCCTTTTTCAAAAGCATTTAAATCAATGGAACAATCATTTGTTTCGTTATTCAAATCAATTGGTATACGCTTATCAAAAGCTTTGTTGGCTAAACAATAAAATTGGATATATGCTGCATGGATTTTTTTATGTTGCATATTTTCTATGTGCAACGTTTGGTTATGATGGGTATTATTGAGTACTACTGCAACTTTTAGTAAACTATCTGCCCCTTTATTGGCATCAATAGTTGACTGGTAAGCTTCGCCTTTTTCGTAATAATCGTTCTCAACCAATACTACATCCTGCTTTATCATTTTTACACTCAATATGATGATAAAAGCCATAAAGAGTGCAGCTGCCATAACTAGTTTTGTTCCCCAATTCAGTTTCATATTATTACTTTATTTTAATTAACCGGTGCTAAAAAATTCGATTTCATTTGCTCAATCATTTTCCCGTTGCTTGTTATATTAATAAGCACTTCGTTTTGATTACTTGATATAAGTTTAGGGTCTATTTCAATAAAAAAACTGGTCTTAGCCAACTCATCCTTAGGTATATTTATTTTATTACGGTCAATTAATATAATTTTTCCTCCCTTAGGCTTAATTAACTCCAACTCTATAGGTACTGCATTAAAGGTTTTATTTACAAACTCTATATTGTACAAATTACTTATATGACCATTAGTTTGTGTTTGGTATAACATACCGGCTGTTCTGTTTAGTGTGGTTTCTATTTCTTTCCTGCTTGCCACCAAATAAATTAATACGCCAAATAATACAAACAATACTGATGAGTAACCCACATTACGCAAAGTAAACTTAAAGGTTTCATTTTTATCAATGCCATTTTTTGAATTAAAACCAATCAACCTTTTTGGTTTATTTATTTTCACCATTACCTCATCGCAGGCATCAATACAAGCTGTGCAATTAATGCATTCCAGTTGTGTGCCATTCCTTATATCAATGCCCGTAGGGCAAACCTGCACACATAATTTACAATCAATGCAATCTCCTTTTACTGGAGCATCTGCTTGGTTTTTTATTATTTTACCTCTTGGTTCTCCTCTTAAATAATTATAAGCTACTACAATGGAATGTTGATCTAACATTAAACCTTGTAAACGTCCATAAGGACAAATAATTACACAAACTATTTCGCGTAAAAAGGCAAAAACAAAATAAAAAACCGTTGAAAATATTAATAAGGAAATAAGCTTACCTAAGTGAGCTATGGGGCCTTCTATAATTAACAATTTCATTTCGTCAATACCTATAATGTATGATAAAAATGTATTGGCAATTAAGAATGAAAGTAAATAAAACACGACATGCTTAGTTGTTTTTTTTACTATTTTCTCTGTTGTCCATGCTTGTCCGGCCAGTTTTTTTTGCTGGTTAAAATCGCCTTCAATTACATACTCAACCTTGCGAAAGAGCATTTCCATGAAAATAGTTTGCGGGCATGCCCATCCACACCATACCCTGCCAAACAACACAGTAAATACAATAATAAAAAGTATAAATGTAAGCATGAGTAAAGCAAACAAGTTTAAATCCTGTGGCCAGAAAGGCATTCCGAAAATAATAAACTTGCGCTCTAAAATATTAAATAGCAGCATGGGGTGTCCATGCATTTTAATAAAAGGACTTGCAAAAAATAACACATATAAAAACCATGCAAAAAGCGTTCGGTACAGGTATAAATTACCTTTTGGCTTTTTAGGAAAAATCCAAAGGCGTTTACCTTCTTTGTTTACATTGGACAAACTATCTCTGTAATGAGCCTCGTCTAATGCCGTAGCCGCTTCAACTTCTTGCATGGTTATTAATTATTGTAACGCTGTTATTAAACTATCTTTAGCTGGTGCAGCTTGTGTTGAATCAGATTTTGTTGATTCCATTTTGGTACCTTGCGGTGCTAATGCCCCCGGAGGATTTGTACCTTGCAAAGTAGTAATATAACTGGCCAGTTCAGCCATTTGTAATCCATTTAACGATTTTTCCCAGGCTATCATACCTTTACCGGTTACACCATATTTTATGGTTTTGAAAATATTATTTATTTCACCTCCGTGTAACCAATATTCATCAGTTAAGTTAGGGCCTACCTTACCTTCACCGGCAGCACCGTGGCAAACAGCGCACTTAGCCATAAACAGTTCTTTTCCTTCATTAATTTGCTTGCCATCAACCAATAGTTTAACATTATTCTCATCTATGGCGTTACCTACTTTTTTCAGGTATTCTACTTTGGCTATTTCTGCATCAGCCAACTGTTGGTCATACTCTGCCTTTTGTAATTGGCCATATCCTAAAAAGTGATACCAAAACCCATAAACAATAGCAAAAACAATAGTGCTGTAAAACATAAAGTTAAACCATGGAGGTGTAGGATTATCCAACTCTACAATACCATCAAAACTTTCGTCCAACATTAATTCTTTTTCATGTTTTAATGAATGTAATGAAAACAGTTTTTCAACTGCTGTTCTTTCTTCTAATGCTGCCACAACAGGTTTATTAATATTCCTGACTGCTTTTAACATGAGGTATGTTAAGCCTAATATAATCAGCACCAGAATACTGATTAAAACGCCCATCACTTTTAAATACATCATATCAAAATCGCCAAAGTTAAATGCAGACTCTGATGCCATTGCTGAACCTGATAACATAACTATACCCGCGGCTACAAATATTTTTGTTTTCATTTTTCTCTTGATTAAATATTAAATTTTATTGAAGTGGTTTATTACGCATTTCCTCTAAGTAGCTCTTTTTAGCTTTAAACAACCAAATAGTAACCAGCACAAAAAAGGAGGTAAACACCAGCAGAGAAAACATTTGATAAATATTAACTCCACTTATTTCATGTAATAGATTGCGAAACATAATTTTTAATTATTTAGTGGTTGTATTACTCAATTTAATATCAGTACCCAGACGTTGTAAATAGGCTATAATAGCAATCAACTCTTTATCACTATCCAGCTTTATTTTTTCAGTAGCTAAGTTTTCACTTATTTGTTTTGCCTGACTTTGTAAATCGGCAACGGCCTGGTTTTCGTAGCCTTTTTCATAAGGCACTCCTAATGTACGCATAGCATTAATTTTATCTTTGGTGGTTGAAACATCCAATACTTGTTCAGCTAACCAAGGGTATGCAGGCATAATAGAACCTGGCGACATTAAACGTGGATCAATCATGTGATGATAATGCCAGCTGTTAGGATACTTGCCTCCCTCGCGTAACAAATCAGGACCGGTACGTTTTGAACCCCACAAAAACGGATGGTCATAAACGTATTCTCCGGCTTTTGCATATTCACCATAACGTTCTGTTTCACTTCTGAACGGACGAATCATTTGTGAATGACAACCCACGCAACCTTCACGTATATACAAATCGCGTCCGTGCAGTTCAAGTGGTGTATAAGGTTTAACACTGGTTATAGTAGGTATATTTGATTTAATTAAAAAAGTAGGCATCATTTCAACCAAACCACCAATACCAACTACCACAATAGCTAATACCATAAAAGTAAGCGGTTTGCGTTCCAATGCTTTATGCCAGTATGAAGCATGTCCGGTGGCCTCGTAATTGCTTTCCAAAGCCGGAGCTTCTGCATTTTCATTTGCTACCAGTTTACCCGAAGCCATTGTTTTAACTAAGTTGTAAACCATTACCAGAGTACCTGCTAAATAAAGCGTACCTCCTATTGAGCGAAATACATGTAATGACAAAATTTGTTTAGTAGTATCTAAAAATTCGTATTTTAATTGTCCAGCTGCTGTAAACTCTTTCCACATTAAACCTTGTGTAAAGCCGCTCCAATACATTGGTACTGCATAAAACAATATACCTAATGTACCAATCCAGAAATGAAAATTTGCCAGTTTGCCCGAATGTATTTTAGTATTATATATTCTTGGAATTAACCAATATAAAATACCAAAAGTCATAAATCCATTCCAGCCTAAAGCCCCTACATGCACGTGTGCTACAATCCAGTCAGTAAAATGAGCAATGGCATTTACATTTTTAAGCGATAACATAGGCCCTTCAAACGTAGCCATACCGTAAGCAGTAATACCTACTGCAAAAAACTTTAAAACAGGTTCATCGCGTACCTTATCCCAGGCACCTCTTAATGTTAACAACCCATTAATCATACCTCCCCACGAAGGAGCAATAAGCATAATTGAAAAAACAACACCTAATGATTGGGCCCAGTCAGGTAAAGAGGTATAAAGCAAATGGTGTGGCCCAGCCCAGATGTATAAAAATATTAAACTCCAGAAATGAAGAATAGACAATTTATAAGAATAAACAGGCCTGTTAACCGCTTTAGGTAAAAAGTAGTACATTAAACCTAAAAATGGAGTAGTTAAGAAAAATGCTACTGCATTATGTCCATACCACCATTGTACCAAGGCATCCTGCACACCTGCATACCACGAGTAACTTTTAAATAATGATATAGGTAATTCAAATGAATTAACAATATGTAATACTGCAACTGTAACAAAAGTGGCTATATAAAACCAAATGGCCACGTACATATGGCGTTCCCTGCGTTTAAAAATAGTTCCAAACATGTTCCAGCCAAATACAACCCAAATTAAAGTAATAGCTATATCAATAGGCCATTCTAATTCTGCATATTCTTTTGATGTGGTAATTCCTAAAGGTAAAGTAAGTGCAGCAGCCACAATAATTGCCTGCCATCCCCAAAAGTGTATACGGCTTAAAACATCGCTAAACATACGGGCTTTACATAAACGCTGTAACGAATAATACACACCCATAAAAATGGCATTACCAACAAAAGCAAAAATGATAGCATTGGTGTGTAATGGCCTGATACGACCAAATGAGGTGTATTGATTGCCTAAATTTGCAGCTGGCTCATATAGTTGAATGGCAACAAGCAAGCCTACAAGCATTCCTACAACTCCCCATAACATAGTAGCTATGGCAAAGTTTTTTACGATTCGATTGTCGTATTGAAATTTTTCTGTTTGCATAGTGTGAGTATATTGATTTACTCAACAAACCTACTAAGCCTTTAGGCTATATAATATGACCAATTACAAACATTAGCGTGACTTATTTTATTATAAATGCTGATGCATGTCATTATTCCGGAACGAATTAATTAATCCTCGTGCTTTGCTTTTGTTCCGTCTTCAAAAAGCATGCGAACAGAAGGTGTATAATCATCATCAATCTGACCACTTTTTACCATCCATATAAAAGCTATTAAAAAACCAATAGCCAATACAAAACTACATCCTATTAAAATCAACATTATTTTCATGGTCTCTACAATTACGTTATTTATTCATTTTTCGTGCTAACAGGTAAGTAGCACAGGTAGTAAAACCTATTACGGTAACTGAGCTGATAGGCATTAGTATAGCAGCAATTACTGGCGACAATGTGCCACTAACGGCATACGACAAACCAATAATATTATAGGTTAATGAAAGTAAAAAACTTACATAAATAACTTTCATGGTATTTCTGCAATAGGTTAAGTAAGAAGGCAAATATTCAAATTGGCCGGCATCCATAATTACATCACTTGAAGGAGAAAAACTAGATGTATCTTCGCTTAAACTGATACCAACAGTAGCTGCCTTTAAAGCACCGGCATCGTTTAATCCATCACCAATCATCATCACCTTTTTATTATTATCCTGCAAATTATTTACAAACAACAATTTGTCGGATGGGCTTTGTTTAAATAATAATTGAGCCTTATTAGGAAACACTGTTTGTAAGTAAGCTTTCTCACTTTCATTATCGCCCGATAAAACACTTAATGAAAATATATTGGCAAGCTTATCAATTACCTTTTTTAAACCGGTGCGGTATATATGATTAATTTTAAACCGGCCTTTCAACTCTTCGTTTATTTTTACATAAATAAAAGTGTTCAACACACTCTCATCCGTTGTTGCAATGTTTAAAAACTTAGCTGACCCCAGCTTAATTTCATTACCTGCTACATTGGCCTGTATGCCTTTTCCTATAAACTCATTAAATAAGTTTAACGACATGTTTGTATTAACCTGCAAATACGATACAATACGTTTACTTAACGGGTGTATGGAGTTTTGAGCAACGGCTGCAATCATTTCCTTTTCCAACATGCTTAATGCATCGCCTTCAAATACTATTTGCGATTCATTGCTTTGTGTAATGGTACCCGTTTTATCAAATACGATGGTATCTATATTGGCAATATGTTCTACCACAGCTGCTGATTTTAAATAAAATTTTTGTCTGCCTAAATTACGCATCGCATTACCCAATGCAAAAGGACTTGACAAAGCCAATGCACACGGACATGCAATAATGAGTACTGAGGTAAAAGCATGAATTACTTTATGGCTATCAAAAACCATCCAGAACAAAGCTGAAGAAACAGCCACAGCAAGCAGGGCTATGGTAAAATATTTACTTACCCTGGTTTGAAATGTTTCTACTTTACTATTAACAGCTTTTGAAAATATATCGTTATTCCATAGCTGTGTTAAATAGCTTTGTTCAGTTAACTTACATACTTCTAATTCTAAATTGCCACTGGTTTGTTTACCTCCGGCATATATTATTTCACCCAATTCTCTTTTAACAGGTTCTTTCTCGCCCGAAACAAAACTAAAATCTATATTGGCCTGCCCCTTTAACAATATGCTGTCGGCCGGAATTATCTCATTGTTTCTAATCAATATTCTATCACCAACTTTCAATTTATTAATAGCAACTGAAGCTGTAACGCCATTGTTAATGGTCATAACTGATATAGGAAAGTATGATTGATAATCGCGCTCAAAGGAAAGCGACTCATACGTTTTTTGTTGAAACCATTTTCCTATCAGTAAAAAGAACACCAGGCCGGCTAAAGTATCGCAATAGCCCAAACCTGTATGGCTTAGTATTTCATAAAAATTACGTACAAACAATACCACTAAGCCAATAGCCAAAGGAACATCAATAGTGATTAATTTTTTACGTAAACCTTTATAAGCTGCAATTAAGTAATCCTGCCCGCTGAAAGCAAAAACCGGTATGGATAAAGCCAGGTTAATATAACCAAATGCAGCAGATAAGTAGTTTCTGGTTGTCATATCTAACCCGAAATACTCAGGGAAACTAATGAGCATGATATTACCAAAACAAAAGCCTGCTACACCAATCTGAAACAATAACTTCCTGTTGGTATGCGATTGTTTCTTATCCTTCATATCATGCATACTTAAGGTGGGCTCATAACCAATACCGGCCAGTAAAGTAACCAACTCGCGTAATGTTATTTTGTTAGGGTCGTAAACAATACTGGCTGTTTGTTTTAAAAAATTAACCCGCACGGCCACAACCCCTGCATGTATTTTATATAAATTTTCGAGCAAATAAATACAACTGCTGCAATGAATAGTTGGAATGGTAAATTGGAGTCTGGCTATTTTATCGTCTTTATAGTCAATCAACTTTGCCTGTACCTGACTATCGTCCAGGTAAGAAAATTTATTTTGCTGTAAACTTTTTAACGACTTACCCGGTGTTGTTTCAATGGTATAATAGTCTGTTAAATTATTTTCCGATAAAAGTCTGAATACATTTTTACAACCTATACAACAAAAACTTTTAGCAGCGAAAGATATTACTCCGTCTGTACATTCATCACCACAGTGGTAACAGGTTGTTTTTGTTTTTTCAGATTTTAATTCACTCATGTCAATTATTATTAAGCTATAAAAATGCTATTACCTTCCTCTAAAAAGTACGATTCTTTATCTTTCATTAAATCATGAATAATATCTGTTTTATTATGGCCCGCTACCAATAAAAAATGATGGTAAGTACTTAACAACTCCAATAAATCATGCTGAAATGCCTCGAGGTATATACGACTGATTGAAAAATGTAAGCAATACGATTTTATATAACTAATCAGATAACGCTCTTCATCTGCCGCCTCGTTGGTGGCTTTAATAACCAAATGAACCATGGCATTTTTTGTTTGTTCACCCATTAAATAAATAAATAATTTAATGGCTTGAAACGACTCGAGCGAACCATCAAACAACAAAACAACATGCTCTATTATAACCTCTTTTGAAGAAATTAACAGGATAGGGCATTGACAGGTAGTAAGCAATTGATAAATATTATCGGTACCCTTTTGGGTGCTCAGGTTTTTGGTTATAATTTCCTTACCAATAATTAAGGCATCACTATACTTGGATTCAACAACGAAAGATGTGGCCAATAGATTGGCTTTTTCAAAAAACACATCAATTTTAAGTGATAGCAGCTTGCATTTTTTAATTAAGCGCTCTATTACTTCCTGGCTATTAAGCGGGTTATGGTGCAATATTTTAGCAATTAGTTCATCATATTCATACTGCGATACTTCGTTCACACTATTATTAAATAAACTGCCTATATCCTGATGGCTGACACCATCAACAAAAGCTCCCGTTGATGATTTAAAGACATGAGCATTAAACATACTGTTACTTTGCTCTATTAAAGCTTCAGTATTATCATTATCATCTAATAATATCAATAAATTTTGGGCCATAGCATATTAGGTAAAATACAACACACATTATATTGTACCAAAGGTATTCCTATAAAGAATGTTACCCTATGACTTGACTCAATGTAAAAACTGATGATTGGGGTATTTATAACTGACAAGTGTCAGCAAACCATCACTAATAAGAGTAAACTATAAAACAGAGGAGGAGAAGAAGGAACTATTGCGTTGGTTGTTCCGCAGTGCTTCCTTTATCGGTTCGTTTAGTGCCTGAATACATTTGGTATTGATGGAATTTACATTCCAACGGACCATTATATACCAATAAACGTTGCGATGTTTTTAAACGAATACTTTTCATGGCTTCCTGGTTTGATGAAAGTACCCATGCCTGCCAACCTGTAAAGTCTTTCTTAAACTTATCACCAATCATTTTATAAAACTCACCCGCTTCTTCCAGTGAAAGCCTTTCACCGTATGGAGGGTTAATAACCAAACAACCTTTATCGGCAGGTACTTTTGCATATTCAAACGGTACTTTATCCAATCTTATTACATCACTTAAGCCTGCATTTTTTACATTTTCTCTGGCTATTTCAAGCGTTGTACCCGATATGTCAGAACCATAAATTTTCAGGTTCTTATCATGTACTATATTGTTTTTGGCTTCCTGCCTGATACTTTGCCATAACTGGTGGTCGTAATCTAACCACGATTGAAAACCAAAACGTTTACGTAAATAGTTAGCAGGAATATTTTTAGCCAACATAGCTGCTTCAATTACAATAGTTCCGCTTCCGCACATACCATCCATAAAGGGTTCTTTTAAATCCCAACCGCTCATTTTTACAATAGCTGCAGCTGTTACCTCGTTTAAAGGAGCCCTGTTGGTTTCTTCCCTGTAACCTCTTTTGTGCAATGAATCGTTACTTGCATCTAACGAAAGGGTCGCATCATCTTTAAAAATATGCAGGTTTAAACGCAAATCCGGATTGATAATATCAACATCGGGCCTTCTGTTAAATTTTTCTCTGAACTGATCAACAATGGCATCCTTTGTTTTTAAAGCAATGTATTGCGAATGGTTAAAAAAGTCGGAACGCAAAAGACCGTCAATAGCTAAAGAGCCATCCACATTCATAAACGTAGACCAATCAATTTTCCCAACAGCATCATACAACTGTTTATCGTTACGCGCTTTAAACTGGTAAAAAGGCACCAGTATTTTTAAGGCCAGGCGGGCATATAAATTTACTTTGTACAATAGCGCTTTATCGCCTTCAAAGCTAACCGCTCTTTTTAAACGTTGTGTATTTTGCGCGCCTAGTTGTTGTAGTTCTTTTTCTAAAAGAGGCTCTAAACCCTGTTGGGTTTTGGCAATCATTTTAAATTGCCCTTCGGTAATATTTTTCAAAACTTATTTGTATTTGCTTTATACATTGGCCATTACCAAATTAACAACCATGCATTTATGAGGGCGCAATATACATATTTAAACAGGAAGCCCTATTCAATTATTTTTACCATTTACAAAACTTGTAAGTGATTATAGGCGTGACTATGCCTTTATTAAGGCAGTTGAAATAAAACAACTACGTTTATTGTTCTAAATGCCGTGCTCAGCCATCCATTTTATACAAATGCATGCCACAAAAAGCAGGAAAGACAACACAAGCATTATGGGGTTGGTGTAACTGGGTCTTATTTTTTTGGCTTCCATTTGTTCAGTTATTATTTTATGGTTAAATCAAAAATAAGTTTTCGGTGCTTATATTTTCTGCAAATTGAAAAAACAGGAAAAAAGTAGGGTTTTTACTACAATTGTCTATTTAATCATTAAATCGGTAAGACCCATTATGGCAGCAGTTAAAATAATGCTCCACGATATCCAATTATTGAAACGGTTATTTTTATGTTGCACAAACAGTAAATGAAATGCCACATGAATCATCATAAAAACATCAAAACTGTTAATAAATGTTTCTACATCATGTCCGGGTGTTAACTGACTAAATATAACAAAGAAAGCCGATACATGAATTATGAGGAATAGTATATACCCAAGGTCATCTTCTAACAAGGCTAACAGGGGCATTATTCGCCATTCTTTACACCGAATGGCATCTAATTTATGCACCATAAAAAAAGAAAGTCCCACATAAAAAAACAGATGCGCTATCATAAGTTTAAAAAAATTGTTCGTGTAATTATAAATGCTTATTTTCTTACTTATTGCGCGCTAATAAAGCTTTCCGATTATTATAATTTTACTTAAAATAACAGTAAAACACTTTATTCAATTATTTTTAATGCTATAGTTATATTGCTTTGATAATGCATAATTTCGCCTGCTAACAGCTATTATATTTATTAAAACTAAAGTAAAACGACTTGAAAAGAAAAATGAAACTTAATGGCTGAATTTATATAGTTGAGCTATTATTTTTACTTATAATATCAATACCTTTTTCATTGCTATGCCTGCATTGGTTTTGATGGAGAGCATATAAATACCGGGAGGTATTTCTGTAGTACCTATTTTTGTTACGGACTGTTGAACAGGCAGCTCTTCCTGAGTCCATATTTTTACCAGCTTACCGGTTAGGGTATATAAAGCCAGTTCAGTGAAAATTTGTTTACCGGTAATAATGTTAAGTTCATTTTTTGCCGGTATAGGATAAACAACAAATGAGTTTGCCTGACCCACTTCTTTTATCCCAATGGGTAAACCTGCAATGGTTTTTTTAATGGTATACACCTCATCACCTGTTTCACTCAAATCGTTATTGGCCTCCAAAGCTGCTAAATAAAAAGTAATGGACCCTACCCCTTCTGATGGTGCTTTCCATTGGTAAGACCACCTGCTTATTCCCGAATCGTTACTGCTGTTACCTGCATAAGTATGTTCTATCCAAACACGTTCTTCATCCAGACAACCTCCAGCATGAGATATGTTTTTATTCAGTACCTGTGTTCTGTTTACATCTGTTAAGGTAACAGTGCCCGGACTTATTTTGTTATTATTATCCTGTAAAGCTATGCACTGAAAGCCTGCTCTGCGCATACCTGCTTTGGAAACAGATACGGTTATAGTATAGGTTTTACCCGGAACATAATCTACATCAGCACCACCCAAATCAAAATTCACAGTTGCCGAACCTGTATTAACTATACCATCATTATGGCAGTTGGTACAATTGGTATTATTAGGAGGTTCGCCTGCACTGCACGATGGAGGACCCGCACTTTTCTGAACTTTTTCAACTGCGGAAGTGAATATAATCACCAACACAATGAGTATTGATAGAGTAGCTAATTGTTTCATTAGTCAATAATTATTTTTTGTGTATACACTTCTGTTTTTTGTTGTAGTTGAATAAGGTAAATACCTTTTGTTAATTCAGCAGGTATATCTAACCCTATAGTCTTTGCGCCATTAAGCAAGGTACCTTCCCATAATGTATAAGTGGCACTTCCTTTCAAATCTAAAAGCGAAATTTTGGTATAATCTGTTTCTTTATTGTGGAAGGAAAGTACAAAGTTATGCTTCATCGGATTGGGGTATACCGTCAACTTAGTCATGTCTTTATTAACCTGATTAAGGCCTGTAGCAAACCCGTTTAATACAAGTGAATCAGTATATACTTCATCGCCTTTATCGGTTCCGTCATTATTGGCAGCAACGGTGGCAGTATAAAATGTTACAGGCCCTTCATATTGTTCCGGTGCTTTCCACTCAAAAATCCATTGCCCTTTATTAGCTGAATAAGGTTTGGTACCAATTGCTTTATAAGTAATGTATTCTCTAGACTCAAACCCGTTACTTCCTTCCATTAACTGGGTACGGTCGGTTTCAATAGCTTGTATACTACCGGAGCTAATACCGGTGCTGTTAATGGCAGCAAATGAGAAACCAAATCTTTCAATATTTTTCTGCTCTATACTTACTTTAACCTGGTATGTTTTACCGGGAATATAGGTTCCGTTAAAATCGTCTATTTGAATAGCCCGCTTGCCAGTTCCGGTATTTACATTGTTTTCTCCAATATGGCAACCTGCTCTTCCGCAGGTAGTCTCTCCGGGTGCTCCGGTGCTTCCTATGGGTGCTCCGGTAGAAGCCACTTTGTAAGTATTTGAAAGCATTATTAGCATCAATGCACCTATACACAGGTTCGAAATTATTTTTACTTTCATATTGTTAATTTGATAAGGACTGTTTAATGAATAAACCGGATGGTATAAGTAATACCACCCGGTTGATAATAAATTAACGAATAATCAGCTTGCGGCTAATGCTTCCTTTATTGGTATCTAACTTAACAAAGTATATTCCGGCAGCCTGGTTTATGGTAAGAGTAGTTGAAAGCTCATTTTTATTGACTGCTTTCTCTAACACCAAACGTCCGGTAAAATCATAAACGGCTATTGTTTTAACAAGCGCATTTACTTTTGAAAAATCAACGGTAAACAATCCATCAGACGGGTTTGGATAAAGATGAAGTGATGCCTGTAATGCTGTTGCTTCTCTTATACCTGTTGTTCCATTTTGTATAACAGTAATGGTTTTAACTTTATCTCCGGCCGTTACAGTAATAAGGCCTGTACGCTTTGTTGAACCCGGATTGGGCGACACGGCCACTTCAAATTCGCCATTTCTGAATCCGGCAGATGCACCCAAAGTAATCCATGTTTGGTTGGCAGCAATAGTCCAGCTGCGATTACTGGTTACCGAAATAAAACTTTCTTCGCCAGGTGTTGCCAATACTTCCAATGTATCCTGACTTACTATAAGCGTATCCGGTAAAGCAGGTAACTCACTCAATGCATTTGAATACACCGCATTGTTTTCTGTTGGTACAAAAACACGTGAGCTTACAAAACAAACCTTACGCACATCGGTAAAGCTTGGCAGGTTAAACTGATTACCTCCGGCAATCCAGGTGGCTCCTTTATCTGAAGTAGTTAATAAACCTCCTTTATAACTGGCATATACATAACCCGCATAGCTTCCCATTGCCTGAATTTTATTACCATTAAGACCAACCATGGTGGTATGGGCTATGGAAGTAGCTGCAGTTGCCGACCAGCTAACGGTATCAATTGCCGATACAAATACACCTGAACCATCTGTACCTGCAAAAATTTTATTCCCCGAAGCGGTTACTCCTGTTACATTTAAGTTGCTTAAACCATTGTTCGCAGCAGTCCAGTCACCTTCATGCAGGTCGCGGGTAAATACACCATGCCCCAAAGTACCCAAAAACAGTGTGCCACCATAAAAAGCCATAGAGGTAGGTTGAACGCCCGCAGGAAGGCCACCCTGAATAGCTTCCCATGTTCCTGAATGGAGAACTGATTCAAAAATATGTCCATCGGCATCAATGGCAAAAATGTGATGGGTTGCATTAAACAACCATTTGATGTTTAGATTGGAAAGCCCGGCATTTAAAGAAGCCCAGGTAGCTCCACTATCCTCAGAACTGAACACGCCTCCATTTTGGGTGGCCGCTAATAATAAATCGTGTGCTAAAATAACATCATTTACATGCAAACTGTCTGTTAAACCGGTATTAGATTTTACATACGAAGTGGCTAAATTTTTACTGACAAAAACTCCTTTATCGGTAACGGCAACAACCAAACTATCGCCAGCGGCAGTCATGGTTTTTGTAACCGGATTATTAAAACCTGTATTCAATGCAGCCCAGGTATTCGCTCCGGCAGTGGCTTTGTATATGCCTTCCTGTGCAACACCGGCAATTAACCTGTTTTGCAAAGCAACAACAGCCCTTACATCCGTGCCCGGTAATCCGGTATTGGCAGCCGCCCAGTTAACGGCACTTGCAGCAGTCGTATAAACACCTTTATCAGTAGCCACATACCAGTCAGTACCATTATTTGAAATACCGCGAATAAGTGTATTGGCAGGCAAACCGGTTTGTGCACTAATGTATGAAGGTGTAGTTGCTGTGCTGGCAGTATTCAATGTATATAATCCATTGGCGTTTGAAACCAATAATACATCGTTTACACTATTATAAGAAAATGAATTGGTACCATTTATATTCAAGGTATTTACATCATTCAAATCTGTCCAGGTACTTCCGTTATTGTCTGATGCAAATACGCCTCCTGTTTTTGAAAGTAATATAATTCTGTTTCCGGCCTTAACCAAACCGGTAACCACAGCGTTATTAATCAGTCCGCTGTTAATAGCTGTCCAGGTAGCGCCTTTGTCGGTTGTTTTGTACAATCCGTTTCCGTCTGTTCCGGCTAATACGGTAATAGAATCTATGGCAAGCAATGATTTTATTTTCAGATTGCTTAATCCATTGTTTATTTTAATCCAATACCTGTCAGACCCCACAAAACCATTGAAAATAAATACACCACTATCGGCAGTACCTGCAAACAGATAACTTCCGCTGTGCGTTAATGCCGTAATTTTGCCGCTTGTAAGGCCAACCGGGCGTGCTCTCCATGCAACAAGAGCATTGGTTGTGCTCTCAAACACACCTCCATTAGCTGTTCCTATATAAACCAAAGAGTCTTTGGCAATGGCACAACTTAGCGTACCTCCAAAAGGGCCTTTTGACCCAAAATGTGCCGAAGCACGAAATGAAAAAATTGATAATATAATGACTAAGCCCAATGTGCACAACGACACACGAGCATTTTTTATGCTTTTGTATAATAACATCCTGATAAATTTTAAAGTTTAAAAAATAAAATAAAACCTACCCCTGTAAAGGGATAGCAATAACTACAATACTGATTAAACTGTTTGAGGCGGATGAAATATAGCGTGCGTAAACTCTTCTATTACCGCAAACCGGTATGGATGAAAGTTTACTTTAAAATATTGCAAAGCAATAGGTGGTGTTGCAATGGATGAAGAAGAAAAAAACAATACTGTTTCTGAAATTTCTTTGTAGCTAACAGGTACTTTTTTGTCTTGTGCTTCTTGTTTTTCAAACTGACTTTTAAGGTGGCATTTACCTTCACACTTCATCTCAGGCTTATCGCGGTTAATACAAAGCACCTTGGCTATATAGTCTTTATTCATTAAGTAATGCCCTACTATTCCAATTTTACTGAAAAACTGAAAACACAAGGCAACTATTAATAATATGGCTATAGATTTTTTCAAATCGCAGGCAAATATAATTTACTGCGCCATAATTTATCTAAAATTTTTCTTAACAAATACCTTGCGCAATAAATAATTTGCTTACAAGTAACAGCACACGCAGTCGCTTTTTTTAAATACAATCGGTGTTATTTTAATGGCCATCTTATGTATTACTTTTAGCTTTTAATGCCAAACAATTAGTATGGCTTAGTATTAAGCTGATTGTTGGAGTCTGCTTATAATCTGCTTATGGTTTTCCCTCATTTGATAAAGCATCATTCCATAAAACATAGCCAAATCCAGGTGATTGCGTTTGTTTTTATAGGTCCATAAAATCAACTTCCAGAAATACTTCCGGTCTTCATCAAATACAGCTAACTTAATAATTGCCTTTGAAAAATTAAGCAATTGTGGTAGGCTATACTTGGTATAAACCCTGGTAGTTGTTTTAGCAAATTCATGGTTCTTTAAAAAAGTTATAATTCTTTTATAAGCATGTTCAGGTAAATAAATACCTGAAACTACTTTTAAAAAACCATTGGTTAAACGTTCTGCACCCATAACAGGAATAATATTTGTTTCCCCTTCAGAAAAAGTAAAATGACGGGATAGCCTTTCTTCGCGTTTCATTCTATCAAACAAAGCAGTCCCTGGCGGAGCTTTTAATACATTTACTATCGGAAGCGGAATACCGCTTTCCTGAATAAAGTTAATCATGTTATCAAAGCTTTCATCTGTATCGGTATCAAAACCTACAATAAACCCACCGGCAATAATAAACCCTGCCTGATGAATTTTGTGGATGGTGTTTAACAGGTTGCGTTTAAGGTTTTGGTTTTTGTGCGATAGTTTCAAACTATCTTCCTCAGGTGTTTCAATTCCTATAAATACATTGCCAAACTTAGCCTCAAGCAATTGTTTCATTAACTCATCATCATCGGCTAAGTTAATGGTAAGCTGGGTGGCAAAATAAAATCCGGGTTTCCGTTTTTTTCTCCACTCTATTAAGGCAGGAAGTAATTCAGCCTTCAATATTTTTTTATTTCCTATCAGGTTATCATCAGCAAACAATACCATTTGCGTATTACCATCTTTATGTATTACCTCTAACTCTGCTATAATCTGTTCAGCAGACTTGGTGCGCGGTTTGCGCCCAAACAAAGCAGTTACATCGCAAAAATCACATAAATAAGGGCACCCTCTCGAATACTGTATAATAGCATACAAATAGTCGTTCATATTCACCAAATCCATTTGCGGCAAAGGTGTTTTACTTACATCGGCAAACTCATTCGATTGGTAGATGGGTTTCAACTGGCCCGATTCTAAATCAGCAAGGAAATAAGGAAGTGTTATTTCGGCTTCATTCAACACAAAACAATCAATTCCTTCAAAACGATCGTGTTCATGGGTAAAGAGTGGACCACCTGCTACAATTTTTGCGTTATTTCTTTTACATTGTGCTATAATTTTTCTGACCGATTCCTCCTGCACATTCATAGCCGAAAGAAAAATCAGGTCAGCCCATTTAATATCATCATCTGTTAATGGTTTTACATTCAAATCTACCAGCTTTCGCTCCCAATTACCGGGTAACATGGCTGCTACTGTCAGTAAACCCAATGGCGGAAATGCGGCCTTCTTACCTACCAGTGCAGTAAGGTGCTTAAAAGCATAAAAAGAATCGGGCATTTCCGGATATACCAATAGTATTTTCATGTTCTTCATAAGTCTCAGACTTGGGCTATAATTTTATTCAGTAAAGCAAAACTATACTATTGGTTTATAAATCCAAACAGCAGGCTTGTATGGTTATTCAGGCAAGTGAATAAGCTAAGCTATTTTTTTGCCGCTGACAGCGTCAGCGAGGAATCCCAAGTTGTTTTTTTCTCGCTGACAACGTAGGCAAAGAAAAAACAGGTGTTTTTTTGCCGCTGACAGCGTAGGCGAGCTTGCAAACACTTTTTATTGTTGTAAAAAGCCTACCGCCACCTATTTTTTAGTTTGGGTGGATTCTTTTTAAGAGGTTATTCGAAGATATGAACTTTCGGATACCAAACGATAGCTATCGGAATGTCTGCGGAGCACTGAACCGCCACTTTTGCCAAACCCGTGTTAGCGGTTGTTTTTATTGTATCTCGAAGTAGTTTAACCATTCCTTTGTCGTGCTAAAATTTCCTTGTTTGTCTTTATTAATAAAAATAGCTTTTTCTTTTCTGTCGATTAGTAATGTGTCAGGAATAAAATCATTGTCATATGGCTTTTTAGAAAAAATAATCGTGTCGCCTCGAAATTTGTATTTTCCGTGAAATACTTCTTGAAATCCGAATATTCCAGAAACTTGATTTTCACAACTTCCATTTTCTCTAAACACTAAAGTGTAGTAGAATTGGTCGTCCTTTAATGTAGCAGTCAAAATTTTCTTTGATTTTAAAAGGTCAGACTGTAAAATGTTGGTCAGTATAATTGTCAATATAACAAGTCCGTGAAAAATAACTTTGATTTTATTTTGTTTAAAACCTCTCTTTGTCAATGAAATAATGGTGTCACCAAATGAAACAAGATAAAGTATAATAATAGGAATTATTATCAGTCCGTAAGATAGAAGGTAAATAAACATTCCTCCGAAATAGTCGGTCACCATCCAAGCAAGTATTCCTAAGGTCGAAATGACTGCAATTATGTTGTATGCTTTTTGTTTATTCACTTATTGTTGTGTTGTTGTCTTCGTGATAAAATAACCGCTAACGTTCCCACGCTTTGCGTTCGTGCTGGATTTCGGAGCATAAAACTGTCAACCCACTACAAAAGCCCAATTGGAAAACTGAACTTGAATGTAAGCACTTCACCCCGCATGACGCAAAACGTGTGTTAGTGGCTGGGCTTTTTGTCTTCATACAATTTCTTTAAAGTAATAATCTCTCAAAATGTCTGCAAACTTACTTGTCTGCAACTGATTTGCTCGTTCAAGTATATCAGATTTGTCCAAATAGTCTATTGTATATTTTTTAGTATTTGTCTTAGCTTTTAACAATGCTTCTTTTGCTTCAGTGTCAAAACCACCTGTGCTCCAAATTTCAAAAATTTGTTTTTTATTCGGAAATACCTTTTCAAGCCACTTTCTAACTGCTGGAATTTTGTCTGCTAAATATTTATCGACATAGTCTTTGTCAATAGGATAATTGTAGCCTTTGCATTCAACAACTCGAACCTCACTTTCATAGTTAGCCAAAACATCAATTTCCCTTGTTTTAAAGTCGTTGTCAATTCTTATCTTCTTTCCAATGTCTAATGACTGGCATTGCTTTCCGTAATAATAGCCAACAGCTAATTCAAACAAGTCGCCTCGTAAATTATTTGTTTTTCCATTAACCAACTTGGTAAGTTGAGCCATTAAATTTATGTAACTCTCAGGGTCTTTTTTTAAAATTACTCCTGCATTAGTAATTGTATTTATGAGGTTCTTTAAAAGTTCATTGTAACTTTCTCCAAAAAGTTCTCTAATAGTTGCGATTAAGACCCCTGTTTTTTTTAGTTTATTCAAAGCGTTGCTTTCTACTCCGTCAAGAATTAAAACTGGGAAGAGTTTTAATGATGGATTTGAAGCCCTAATTGCATTTATTTTTTGCAAAAAGAAGTCTATTTCTTTTGTAGTCGTTGAATTCCCTATAAGAACGTCTGCTACAACAAAACCTGGTTTTGGAACACTTTCTTTGTATTGCACAAGTCCATTTATGTATGAAGGAGAAGCAAAGGCAAATTGAAAACCACCAACTTCCTTGTTTGTCTCGCCAGTTTTATATGAACATAGTCCTATATTTCTGCTCCAGTTTGCAAACTGATTTAAAACCAAGTCTTTTACGAATTGAATAGACTTGTTATGTCTGAAATTTGGTTCAGCATTTTTTGCTATGTAACCATTTAAACAATAATGCTCTTCATCATAATCTAGTAAAACATTAGCTTGTTTAAGTTTTTCAATAAGTGTTGAATGGAGTAAATGCCCTTTAATTTTCGATGTTGGACTAAAAGTGTAATTGGGCAAATCTGACTTCAAAATTATTCCGTGATGGTAATTGATTGCAACAATTACAGCAAAACAACGTTTGGCAGATGTTTCAAATGCTTCTTCAAGTTTGTCAAAATAGTCTTGACTGTTGTAATTATTTGAATGGTATATAAATGATTGATTTTCGGCAAAAAGTCCCTTCAATTTATGAATTGGGCTTTTTAGTCTTTCCACTCTTTTCCTTGCCGTACTTTGCTCAATATTTTGGGTTTTTGCGATGTATTCAGCAAGCTGTCCAGAGAGAATACCTACCTGATTTTCAATATGTTTGACAATATTTGTCACACCACACTATTTATATAATCCAAACTATCCACGGGCAGGTCATTTTTTTTAATTGTATTGTTGTTGTCGGTCGGTAGCCTTGCCACTAACTTGCTTATATGTGTAATAAAACTACATAAAGCCTACCCATTTATGTTGGCTTTGTGCAACTGTTATCACACTTTAATTTTTAAACGAATATAATTTTTTACGCTATAAATTATCAAATAGGTTTTTATCTGTTAGCGTAGGTTGGACAGGTAGCAGTTGCTTAGTTAAAGAAATTCGGGCAAGCGTTTATGGGTATGAGACTTATTTTTATAAAAACTCAACTAGCCTAAAACAAAAAAGGCTTCAATAAAATTATTGAAGCCTTTGAGTGTGGAGGACACGGGACAAAAGTCGAACCTCGAAAACTTATTAAAAGACTTAAATATTATAAATGATTACATGTACAAAGTAACTAATGTAATTTAGGTATAAACTAGGTTAGTAAATTTAGTATTGCTAACGTTTTGCGGCTTTGTATTCGGGAGGGAATTTTCGCACTAACTCGAAACGAAGCACACAATTTAAATATAGCAGAAATTTTTTAACGAAAAATGTAAACCCGCCTGACGCAAAACCCGTGTTAGCAGCAGCACAGTTTCTATATACCCCATGCTACTTCGCATGCAAAGTATTCTGAGATAACAATTCTTATCACTATTTGACCCATATCATCTATTGCCAAAAACCTATATCTGTCTTCTTGAACATCAATCCAATCATTGAATAGCATTCCAATATTTTGCTCTTTGCCATTCTCGTCAAGTGTAGTCATTTGAAGTGCCTTAAGACGTTGAGAGCTTCGCGAACCTACTTCTCCAAAGACATGAGGAAAGTGGGCCGCATTGAAACTTTCCCGTTCTTCTTCGGTAAGTAAAAAAAGAGGACTACACCAAAAATGGTCTGGTTCTTCTCGGCATGGTTGGCTAAGTTCAAAGGCGGCATGTCCTCGTGCTAGCTTCAGCATTACATTATTAATGCGGCCCATTTCTGGAATAAAAGCTATTTGTCCATTGACTTCAGTTTTTGAATTTTCAATTCGCTGTCGAAGTGCTGGTGACTTCTCCATAATTCTGCGAACTGAGGGTCGGCTAATTTTTTCTAGGTCAGTTGAGCCACAAAGAACACTTTCAAGTAAGCAAATGAAATACTGTTCGTCTTTAGAAAAACTTTGATTACAAGAATCACAACAACCCACGACTGGCAAATTTGTTGGATAGGGTTGTTCAAGAAGACATTTGGATGGGACATGGTCACGGGTGTCTGGTAAGCCACCACAGTAAATGCATCCACGAATAAGTCGATTATCGGCTAAATTGTCTAGGTGGTCCATAGTGTTGCTGCTAACGGTTTGCAGCCTTATGTGGTGCTGGTTTAGAAACCACTTCACTGTCTAACCGCACTAAAGATATAAAATGTTCCGTACTTCATGGCAAGCGCCAAAACTTTCTACCGCTGAAAAATTGCGCTTGCAACTTGCACGAACCCAGCATCACATAAGGGTGCTGTTAGTAGCTGGGCATCTTACATTCAAATTCTCCGCATTTGTCACAATACTTAAATTCGTTACCCCATAGGTCTTTGTATTTTATATGAAACAAATAATTTGATGTCGAGTCAAAAGTGCGATTATATTGGTATTCTGAAAATGTTGGTGTAAATGAATTAAACATTAATTTACTTGTCTTTTTTAAATTTTCTGGGAGTGATTTTTTTTCAGCGTAATAGTCTATAAGTTCACATACTAATTTTTGTCCTTGCAATTGTGTCGCTTCACTCACTAATAAAATATAGGTCGATAAAACTAAAATAATAGTAATACTGGTTTTCAGGAAGCTTCTAAGATTTATGTATAATCTACATAACACAAAGGTCGATAAACAACAAAAAAATAGTCCATAAACAGGATATGCCATAAACAAAAAATATGAGGCGATAGACAATAGAATTGTCAAAAATATTTTGGTCTCTATATTCAAATTCGTTGTTGTCATTTGCCTTGCTACTAACTTGCTTATATGTGTAACAAAACTACATAAAGCCTACCCATTTGTGTTGGCTTTGTGCAACTGTTATCACACTTTAATTTTTAAACGAATATAATTTTTTACAGTATAAATCATCAAATAGGCTTTTATCCATTAGCGTAGGTTGGGCAGGTAGCAGTTGCTTAGTTAGATAAATAGGAGCAAGCGTTTATGGGTATGAGACTTATTTTTATAAAAACTCAACTAGCCCAAAACAAAAAAGGCTTCAATAAAATTATTGAAGCCTTTGAGTGTGGAGGCAACAGGATTCGAACCTGTGACCCTCTGCTTGTAAGGCAGATGCTCTGAACCAGCTGAGCTATGCCTCCATTCCCGTTTGGGGAGTGCAAATATAAAATTACCCTTAAATAACACAAGCGTTTTTTCATATTTTTTCAAAAAAAACTGCCTACTTCCTAGTAATCTTAGCAATACAATATAGTACACTTTGGTAAAACTGTGCATTTTCTGCTAAAATTATATCAATTTAATGCTGCTATTTTGCAGGTAAACACCCAAAGTATTGAAACCCGTATTTAAAATATTACTCATTTCGTTCCTCATTATTGCCCTGCTTATAACCGCAGCCGGAGCGTATTTAATCAATAATAAAAAAATACTGACGGCTTTTGTGCTGGAACAAATCAATAAAAACCTGACAGCCGAATTGCAAATAGAAGGCAGTGATGTAACCATATTTAAAAACTTCCCCAATATTAGTTTGGATTTAATTGGCGTATCCATTAACCAAAGCAACAAACCCCTGTTTAAAGCCAACCACGTGTATTTAGGCTTTAATATTGAAGACATTATCAATAAAAAATACCATATACAGGTTATTAAAATAGATAGTGGTTTAGCGAACCTGACCATTGATGAAAACGGAGTTTCTAATTTTGATATTGTAAAAAAAACAGAAACCACCGGCTCCAATGCTAATGAGACCACCCAGTTTTTACTGGAACTGGCTCGGGTAAATATGGATAATTTTGAACTGAAGTTTCAAAACAAACAAAGCAAACAAGTTACCCATTGTTTTATTCACGAAGCCGATTTTAAAGGAAAACTAAGTGCCGATGTTTTTGAGCTGCAAATAAGCTCCAAAGCTATGGTGTATAAAATAAGCAATGACGGGCTTAATTTTATAAAAGATAAAAACACCGAAATAGAAGCCCGCATTAAAATAGACAATACCAAAAAAACGTATGCCTTTACCGATGCCAGGCTAAAAATAGATGAGCTGGACTTGTTATTAAACGGCCGTTTAAAGGAAACCGAAAAAGGCAATGATGTTAAAATAGATTTCAATGCTAAAAAAATAAGCATTACTTCCCTCCTCTCTATTTTACCCATTAAACTACCTGCTGAAGTACTGGCCTATAAAACCAGTGGCAACGTATATTTTAAAGGAGGTATTAACGGATTGATATCGGCTACCGGTATGCCGGCCATAAAGGCAAGCTTTGGTATAAGCAATGGCAAGCTGAACAATGAAAAACTAAACATAGCCTTAAACAATATTTCGTTATTGGGTGAGTTTAACAATGGTGCTAAACAAACCATGGAAACAAGCACCTTAACTTTAAGAAACATAAAAGCGCAATTACTCAACGACCAGTTAAGTGGCGATATAATTATTCATAACTTAAGTAAACCACAATTGGACCTGAGCTTAAATGGCAACTTAAATTTAGAAAATGTATTTAAGCTGTTCCCTAATAAGAGCATTGAAAAAATAAGCGGCTCGGTTGCTTTCGACACCAAAATAAAAGCCAACTTACAAGAGACCGATGCCAGCAGAATATGGAAACAGGCAGGTAACTATGGCCAGTTTGATTTAACCCTGCATGAGTTAAAGCTAACCGGTCTTGATAAAACCATTAGTAACTTAAAAGCCAACTTTGCTTTAAACGGGGCTAACTTACAGGTTGAAAATTGCTCGCTTAATTTAAACCAGACTGACGTAAGCATAAAAGGTAATTTAATGAATTTTCTGGGTTATTTGTTTACAGCCAACGAAACACTTGATGCCGCAATAACTTACAAAAGCAATTATGTTGATTTAGCACACGTGGTATTTTTACCTACCAATAACAACAAAAACAGCAAAGAGAAAACCAACACCACAGCCGACAAATACAACCTGCCTAAAAATATGAAGCTAACACTTACAGCCAGTATTAACCAGCTTAAGTATAAACAGTTTACGGCCAGTAACGTAGAAACAAAACTGCAAATTTTACCTATGCAGATAATTATAGAAAACACCCGCTTTAATGCCTTTAACGGGGCACTCAGCTTGCAGGCAAAAATTGTAAACAGTACTCAGGGCAATTACTTTATTAACAGCAAAATTGATATCAAAAACATAAACTTAACCGAAGCATTTAAACAGTGCGATAACTTCGGACAAAACAATATTACCCATCAGAATATAAGCGGAACATATACCGGAAGTATTGATTTAGCCAGCGTTTGGGATGACAAACTGAACTGCAAAAAAGATAAAATACTGGCCTATGTAAAGGTACAGATAAAAAACGGACAGCTTATTAATTACAAGCCAATGGAGGCACTGAGCAAATACATAAGCCTTGCTGATTTGCAAAATTTAAAATTTGCCGACTTAAATAATACGCTTGAAATAAAAGACCAGACCATTATTATACCTAAAATGCAAATTGATAACAATGCATTGAATATAACCTTAAGCGGCAGTCAAAACTTTGATAATTTTTTAGATTATAATTTAAAACTTAATTTAACCGAGCTGTTAAAGAAAAAACTAAAACCAAAAGACAACGCTTTTGGCGAAGAGGATGAAAAAACAAAAGGTCTTAACTTATTTATGAATATGCGCGGACCTATTGATAATTTAAAATTCACGTACAATAAAACAGATGTTAAAACCAATATAAAAGAGAATATAAAAAAAGAAGGACAGAGTATAAAAGAACTCATTAAAAAAGAATTTGGTGCTACCAACGAAAACAAAAATACCGACAAACCAAAAGAAAAAACCAATGACAATGATGACCTTGAATTTGAAAAAGAATAAAACCCTTTTACTCACTTTATTTATAGTAAGTAGTTATATAGCGCAGGCACAAAAAAACACCGTAAGCAAATATAATTTTTATGCTACCCTCGGTGCTGTTTTCAATGGTTCCATTAACTCATCAGGCAGTAACGAAATGGCTAACCAAAGCCAAACCTATAAACAATACCAGGACTCGGTAAGCAAGCTGGAAACATGGCGTTTAACCTTTAGTGTTTCGGCCGGTATTATTTATAAACTAAACCGCGATTTATCGTTACAGGCAGGCTTAAGTTACCTGGTATTGGGCCACCAACGACAGTTAAACAATTTAAAATATTTAGATGCTACTTACCCGGGTATAGGAAGCGGCTTAGGCAACGGCCGTGTTATTGACCAAACCAATAGTGAACGCAGCATTGATTTAAACTACCGTTACCAATATTTACAACTTCCTGTAATGCTTAATTACCAATTTGATGCACGCCACGCACACAAAGTAAATACTTCCATAGGTGTGGGTTTAGGTATCAATACCCTGTTAAAACACGACATCAATGCAGTACTGAGCAAGGGTTATACCATTGAATCGGAAAAAGAGTTTTTTATTGACAGTACAGGTTACAAAGCCAGTACTTTTACAGCCAATTTATTATTGGGTATGCGTTTCGATTATAACTATACCAAAGAGTTGAAATTTATGTGCCAGCCACAATTGGCTTATTACCCGGCTTCGGTTAGCAGTAACCAAATGGAAGCCAACCTGTGGTATTTTAGTTTTAATGCAGGTATTATTTATACCCTTGATAAACTAAGCAAGTGATTAACCGCTTAAACATACGCGTTTACGGGCTTTTGCTCAACGAGCAGCAGGAAATACTGGTGGTTGATGAACAAATAAACGACTTTAAGTTTACCAAATTTCCGGGAGGAGGATTGGAACTGGGCGAAGGTACTATTGATTGCTTGCAAAGAGAGTTTATGGAAGAATGTGAACTGCCTGTTAAAGTTGGCAACCATTTTTATACCACCGACTTTTTTCAGGTAAGTGCTTTTAAACCTACTGACCAGCTCCTATCCATTTATTATTGGGTGAGCCCGGTAAACAAACCTTTTCATATTAACCTTAATCCCATTACTTTAACCCTGAACGGCAAAGTGGAAACACTCCGGTTTAAATGGGTAAAGCTGGCCCATTTGGACGAAAACATTTTCACTTTCCCAATAGACAAGCTAGTTTGCAGTATGTTAAAAAAATTGTAATAAATTATCATTAAACTGATTGGGTAAATTTGTTTATTTGCTTCATGGATTTAAAAGGAAAAGTATTGCAATCATTGCCTTTAGTTACCGGACAAGGCAAAAATGGCCCATGGCGTAAACAAGAATTTTTAATAGAAACATTAGACCAATATCCTAAAAAAGTACTTTTTAGTTTATGGTCAGATAAAATTGATCAAAACCCTTTCAGTATAGGTCAGGAAGTTGTTGTTTCATTCGATGCTGAATCGAGAGAATACAATGGCCGTTATTATACAGAATTACGTGCATGGAAAGTAAGTGCTGCAGGCGCTGGCAGTAACCCTGCACCACAAAACACAAACACCAACAACAATGATATTCCGGTAGGTATGTCGTTTAGCAGCGATGATAACGCAAGCGATGATTTACCTTTCTAAAAAAAAGATAACTGATACCCAAAAAACCATTGCCCTAAAGCAATGGTTTTTTATTGCCTGTTACTTTCTGTTTCAATGATTATATAATAAGCATTTAATTTTTAACTTGCGCAGCATTACATGAAAGCAAACGATATAGTAATTATTGGAGCAGGACCTGCAGGATGTAGTACTTCGCTTTTCCTTGCCAAACATAAAATACCTCATACCATTATAGATAAAGCTGTTTTCCCGCGCGATAAAGTGTGTGGCGATGCCTTAAGCGGTAAAGTTGTTTACGTAATGAAACAACTGAACAATAGTATGATTTATGATTACAACAATAATCCCAATCAGTTTTTACCAAGCTGGGGCGTAAAGTTTGTAGCCCCCAATGGCAAATCTATCGACATTCCGTTTAAATCAGATATAAGCAAAGAAACACATGCACCCGGTTTCATCAGCAAGCGTATGGATTTTGATGCAAGCTTATTTAACCAGTTGGATAAAGACTACGCTACCATTATTGAAGGAGCAGAAGTAAAAGAAGTAATACAACACAGCAATGGTATTGATATAGCATACGTAAAAGACAACTTAACTTATACTGTACAAAATATAAAGCTGGTTGTTGGTGCAGAAGGCGACAGATCGATAGTAGCTAAAAAGTTAGCCAATATAAAAAAAGAAAACGACCATTATTGTGCAGGTATCAGGGCTTATTACAGTGGCGTAACCGAATTGCATGCACAAAACTTTATTGAGTTGCATTTTCTGGAAGAACTGCTTCCCGGTTATTTCTGGATTTTCCCTTTACCTAACGGACAGGCCAATGTGGGTGCCGGCATGTTAAGCTCATCAGTAAGTGCTAAAAATGTAAACCTGAAAAAGGATATGTTACGCGCTATTGCCAACAATCCGAAAATAAAACACCGTTTTGCCAATGCTGAATTGGTAAGCCCTATACAAGGCTGGGGATTACCTTTAGGCAGTAAGAAACGTGTAATTAGTGGCAATAACTTTTTACTCACAGGCGATGCTGCCAGTTTAATTGACCCTTTTACAGGCGAAGGTATTGGCAATGCTATGTATAGTGGCATGTTAGCCGCAGCACAAATTAAAAACTGTATAGCACAAAATAACTTTACCGCTGCCTTTAACCAGGCTTACGACTCTGCTTTTTACGACAGGCAATGGGATGAATTAAAGCTGAGCCATACCATGCAGAAACTATGTAAATATCCGTGGCTGTTTAATTTTGTGGTAAACAAAGCCCATAAGAATAAAGCCTTACGCGAAACCATCAGTTGTATGTTTGAAGATTTGGACTTACGTGCAAAACTTCGCAACCCGCTGTTTTACGCAAAGCTGCTCATTAACGATTAATTTGTATATTTGAATACCGATTTCAATCAATACTTGCCATGTTTGAACAACTGAAAAATTATTGGGGTAAGCTTATTTTAAGGCGCAACTTAAAAGCCAAACAAACGCATCACTCCTTTATGCCTTTTGACAAAGCCACCGAAATTGGTATTGTTTACAATGCAGAAAATATTGCTGACGAACAAAAGGTACAACAGTTTGCCAATGATTTAAGAGGTGAAGGGAAAAAGGTGTTTTTATTAGGCTTTATCAATCAAAAAGAATTACCGGCTAAACGCAAACCCCATATCAGTTCGGAGTTATTCTGGCGCGAAAACTTAAACTTTTTCAACCTGCCCAATCCTGATAAAATAGGCCGCTTTATTGATACTAAATTTGATATTTTATTCAATGTGTACCACGAAGAAATATTAGCCTTACAAGGCATTTCATCATTGAGCAAAGCCAAATACCAATTGGGGGCACAAATGAACCTGGCTACCGATTTGTTTGATATAACCATTGATACAGGCAGTAATAAAGATTTGTATTATTTAGCCAAGCAAATGGAGCATTACATCAAGTCTTTGTAAACTAACCTCCGGCCTTTTTTACTTTGTAGTTTTCTTTAACCAGGTAGGCCAATATTTTATCCCTGAAATCGCCTTGTATCAGTATTTCACCCTCTTTTACGCTGCCACCCACACCACATAATTTTTTAAGTTTAGAGCCCAGTTCGTTTAAATCGTCAGTAGTACCAATAAAACCTTTCACTACTGAAACCGCTTTACCGGCACGGTTTTTCTTATCCAAATGTATGCGTAAGTCCTGTTGGTTATTGGGCAATGTTTCAGCGGCTTCTTCCTGCTCAAAATCGTAGTTAAAGTTATTATCAGTACTAAATACTACTCCGTTTAATTTTTTATTTTTATTACTCATGTGGCTTGCTCAATAAATAAATACACTGGCTTTAAAACAAGAAGCAAATTTCGCAACTAAATTTACTTCCCCAAATTAATTGCACCCTCACTAATCATTTATTTGTAAACTAAGCAAACCCTTACTTTGCCGACAAGCCCGCAAGTAATAATCATTACCTTGCTTCAAACCAGCATATTAAACGAACATTAATACCTTTTATCATCTAAAAAAAGTATTAAAACACAAACAATTACTCTGTTTTGCAAAAAAAGAAACCCATTTTTTAATCTTTTAATTATATAAAGCTATTCCAAAAACGTTCCTTTTATTTTTATTTTATTGGCTTTACAATTCTACTGTACTTATTACTAAAAATCGTCCGGCATTGTCTTTATAATAAATCTTAAATCCCTTTAATGTACTGAAAACTATTTTAATAGCACCAAAAACCGTTTATCAAATCAATTAAGTTTTTTTTAAGTAAAATTTCTGTCTTATGACATTAATCAGTAAATATGCCTTTAACAAAACAAAATGCGTATGATATCAATCTTTACAAAAATCAATCAAAAATCAATCAAATTAGTCAAACTATCGCTAATGCTGGTTCTTTGGCTTACCTGGCAAAATGCTTCAAGAGCCCAATCAATGGGATACTCTTTTGCAAGCGCCACAGGTACCTACTCACCTATAACAGGTGGTACTGTTCACTCATCCGGTGCACTAATGGATGATGCTACCTTTTCCGTTACCCTGCCTTTTACTTTTACCTTTAATGGAACTGCCTACACCCAGGTTTATCTAAGTGAAAACGGATACATCAGTTTTGGGTCTACAGATCCGGGCACCACTACCCGAAGCGCCATTTCATCAACCAATACCGGTTTTCAGGTGGCAGCAGCATTTTCAGGTGATATGCAAGGCATTTCCACATCAGAAATGCGTAGCCAAATTATTGGTACTTCACCTAATAGAACTTTCATAGCCCAATGGACTAACTTACAATTTTACTTAGGCTCAGGCCAAAGTTTTAACTTTCAAGTTCAATTGGATGAAGCCAATGGTGTGCTTATAAATCAGGTTGTAAGATTTGCTTATGGTTCTGTTAGCAATACTTCATCAAGTACTGTGCAAGTTGGTTTTAGAGGAATTAACAATACTCTTTACCAAAACAGAACAACCACTACCGCCTGGGGTTCTACTACGGCAGGAACTGCAAATAGCAGCGCCTGTACCATTTCATCAACAGTTGCACCTGCATCCGGACTTACCTACACATGGACACCCATTCCACAAACCTATACATCAAGTACAACTACCCAAAACACTAATTTAATTACACCCGGTAGCACAGACCAACAAATTATAGGTATACAAATAGTAACAGGTGGAGGTAGTACCAGCCCGCTAAGCTTAACTGCACTTAACTTAAGTACTGCCGGTAGTACCAATGTTGGAGATATTAGCAATGCTAAAGTATACTACACCGGAACCAATGCTGCTTTTAGCACAACAACACAATACGGTTCAACTGTTACTTCTCCATCCGGAGCATTTACAGTAAGTGGAATACAAAATTTAGCTGTAGGTACCAATTATTTCTGGTTAGCTTATGATGTAAGTTCTGCAGCCTCCATCGGAAATGTTTTGGATGCACAATGCACACAAATAACTCTTAGCAGTACCAACTATGTTCCAACCGTTACAAATCCTACAGGAAGCCGTACCGTTTCAGTTCCTTTTGCAGGAAATTATAATATTGGTGCAGGGCAAACATATACTACCTTAACAGCAGCAGTTAATGCACTAAACTCTGCAGGTATGACTGCTCCTGTAACTTTTACATTAATTAATGCCACGTATTCAGCCGGTGAAACATTCCCGATTGTTATCAATCAACTCAGCGGTTCATCAGCAACCAATACTTTAACCATTAAACCATCAAGTGGAAACATTCCTGTAATTACCGGAAGCGCAGCCTCTTTAATTACATTAAACGGAGCCGATAATATTATCATTGATGGTTCTGCTTATAGCAATAACAGTAGAGAAATGACTTTTATAAATAACAGTACTTCAACTTCTGCCGTTATTTTTATCAGTAGTTTAGGAACAGGTTTAGGTGCACGTAATGTTACTATTCAAAACTGTAACATACAAGCAGGTTCTTCTACTGCCACAGGCTGTATTGGTATTTATGCAGGGGGTACTACTATATCAACTACAGGTACTGGCGCTGATAACGATAAACTATCTATTATCAATAATGCCGTAACTAAAGCCTATTATGGTATATATTGCAGAGGTGTTGCAAGTACCGGAATGCTTGACACATTAATTATTGCCAACAATACCGTTGGTTCAAATACCAGTAATGCTGTTGTTCTTTTCGATGGAATCGATGTACAAAATGCCACTTTAAGCAGTGTTTACAATAACACTATTTTTAATATGACACAAACTTCAGGTATTAGTACCAACCCGGTTGCTATTAACCTGGGAGGAACTTTAGTTACTACAAACATCTATAATAACCTTATTGATGGTGTGCGCAATCCTTCTTCAGGCGGATGGGGAGCATACGGTATTAACTTAGCCGGAACAATTACTACTGCTAATATTTACAACAATGCCATTTCAAACATATCTACCATGAATTATAGTACTTCAAGTACTACATACAATGCATTTGGAATTCGTATTACAGTAGCAGGCACATTCAATTTATACAATAATTCAATTAACTTGTACGGATCTGTTCCAAACGTAGGAACAACACCACATATGAGTGCTTGCTTATTAGCTATTTCAGGTACTACTATCAATATGCGTAACAATGTTTTTGTTAATTCGCAAACAGGTTTAACCGGTGCAAAAAGTTATGCTATATACTCAACTGCAGCAGCCACAGCTTATGCTACTACTACTAACCGCAACAATTATTTTGTGAGTGGCTCAAATGGAGTGTTAGGTTTTATTGCTGCTGCTGACCAAACAACGCTTAGTGCCTGGAAAACAGCCATGGGCTCTCAACGCGATTCTATTTCTGTTAACACAGATCCATTGTTTAACTCTAATAGTATCATTCGCCCGACAGCATTATCACCTTTATTAAATGCAGGTGCACCAATAAGTATAGTAACTACTGATTTAAGAGGTGTAACCCGAAATGCAAGCACACCAAGTATAGGAGCTTATGAAGAAGGTGGTGAATATATACCTCCTGTAATTACTTTTACTCCGCTAACAAATGCTACTTCAACCTCAAATAGAGTGTTAACCGGTTTTGCTACTATTACCGACACTTCTGGTATTAATATAACAGCGAGTACCAGACCACGCATCTACTACAAAAAAACATCTAATGCCAATGCATTTGTAGGCAATACAAGTGCTGATAATGGATGGAAATGGGTTGAATCAAGCAATACTACTTCACCGTTTAACTTTACTATTAACTATTCTTTATTAACAGGTGGTTCAGTAGCACCGGGAGATCAAATTCAATATTTTGTAGTAGCACAGGATTTAGCGGCTACTCCAAATGTAACCGTTGTTAATAACACCTTTATTCGCACAGCTCCAAGCTCGGTAGATTTAACATCGGCAAGCTTCCCTGTATACGGTTTCAATAGTTTTACCATTGCATTACAGCTAAGCGGAAATATAAATGTAGGTGCAGGTCAAACCTATACTTCATTAACTAATACCGGTGGACTTTTTGAAGCTATCAATAACAACGTAGTTGGAGGAAACATTAATGCATTAATTACTTCAGATATTACTGAAACAGGAACCAATGCATTGAATCAGACTTCGGAAAATGGCACAGGCAACTACACCATTACCATAGCACCCAGCGCAGCTACACTGAGAACAATATCAGGAGCTTTTGCCGGTGGTTTAATAAGGCTAAATGGAGCAGACAGAATTGTTATTGATGGTCGTTTTAGCGGTAGTGGCAACTTCCTTACCTTCCAAAACACACAAGCCTCAGGCATTACTGGTTGTATACAACTTATGAGCTTAGGAAACGGATTGGGTTGTGTAAATACAACTGTAAGAAATTGTAATTTTGTGATGCCAAGAACTGGCGTTTCATCAGGAGCTATATTTGCAGGCGGTTTAAGTATTAACACTGCCGGTTCTGACAATGATTCTATCTCATTAATCAATAACTACATTCAATCAGCAACAGCAGGTTTTGTTTTATCTGGAAATACAGGTTTTGAAAACGACTTTATAACTATTTCCGGTAATACTATTGATACCGTTTCACAAGCCGGGTTGAATATGAGTAATGCCAGATCATTCACTATCAGCAACAATAATATCAACAATGTAATAGGAGCAACAGGTACTGTTATTGCAGGGGTAAGTTTATCCAGCAATGTTCGCAATGGTGTAATTACTCAAAATACAATAAGTAACGTTTTATCATTGGATCAAAATGCATTTGGTGTTTCAATGGGAACAAGCGATTCAAACATTGTATTTAACCAAAACATTATTAAAAGAGTAGTACATACAGGAGTATCGGGCTGGGGTGGTAAAGGTATTGATGTTAATACCGGATTAGCTTCATCTGCTATCAGAATATTTAACAATATGATTTCCGGTGTTGCTGGTGATGGATATTCAACCGTTACAGCCGATGCTAATATTGGTATACGTATTAATGGTGCTACCGGAGGTATTGGTGTTTATTATAATACAGTAAATCTGTATGGTAATGCCAATAGAAGTGCTGCAACTGCCGATGTAAGTGCAGCCTTTGCAGTAGCTTCAACAAGTACTTCTAATCTGGATGTTAGAAACAACATTTTCAGAAATACTTTGGTAAATGCAACAGGTGTACAAAAATCGTATGCTATTTATCATGTAGGAACCAATGGTTCTCAATTTTCAAATTTAGCTTATAACAACTATGTAGTCGGAGGAACACAAGGTATTATGGGCTTTATTAATGCCACTGACGTAAACAATTTAGGTACATGGAAAACAGTTACAACAAAAGATAGCTTATCACAAAGTAAAGCAGTTAACTTTATTGACTCTGTTAATTTAAGATTGACCGGTGCTTCACTAGGAGATTATTATTTACGTGCACTTCCAATTGCCGGTGTTACAACTGATTTTGACAATGCAACAAGAAATTCAGCAGTAACTTACATGGGTATGTTTGAGGGTACTCCGGCTCTTACAATGACTGCAAATGCAGGAACTGACAAAATCACTTGCGCTGGTGTGGATGTACAAATAGGTTCTGCCAGCATTATTACTGGTGGTATTGCACCTTACACCTATTCATGGAATCCTGCAGCCACAGCTGTATCTAATCCTACAGTAAGTCCAACATCAACTACTTCTTATATTGTAACCGTTACTGATACTTTTGGATTCTCTGCTATTGACACAGTAGTGGTAACTGTAAATCCTGTAATAGCAAACAATACTTTAACCGGTAATCAAACTATTTGCTCAGGTAGTACACCAACAGGTTTAACAGGTACTACGCCAACAGGAGGAACAGGAACTTATACTTATACCTGGTTGTCTTCGACAAGCTCAGCCACCGCTGGTTTTGCAGCAGCAAGCGGAACTAACAATACTCAAAACTATACCGCAGGCGCTCTTACTCAAAACACCTGGTATAGAAGGGTAGTAAGTTCTGGTACTTGTAATGCTGATACTGCCGCAGCTATTGCTGTTACCGTAAATACTGCCGGAACTTGGGTTGGAGCAACAAGCAGTGCATGGGGTAATACTGCCAACTGGAGCTGTCCGCAAATTCCAACTTCAAGTACCAATGTTACCATTAACAGTGGTGCTACCAATATGCCTACTATTACTGATGTGCAACAATGTAATAACTTAACCATAAACAGTGGCGCCACTCTAACTTTAACAGGTGCAACTGCTCAATTGAATATATTTGGTTCATTTA
>CAYTWI010000020.1:0-39572 GCA_964442045.1 uncultured Bifidobacterium sp. | reverse complement strand
TAATGCAGAAGAGAAATTGCGTATGGCCATTAAATTGCATATAGAAACCATTACAGAAAACCAGAATCAATCAGCAGTATTTTTAAGTGAATGGCGGAATTTAAGCGAGCCTAAACTAAGCTTATTTAAACAACTGCGTAATCAATACGAAAATCAATTTACCATCATTTTAATTGATGGCGAAAACGAAGATATATTTGACCACACAGATAAAAAATTTGCCGTTTTAAGTATTCTTTCAACCATCAATTTTGTAAATGAATGGTATAAACCTGAAGGCAAAATGAATGCTGCAGAAATAGCAGAAAAACTAAGTAACTTTATTATGGGTGGTTTACGCAAACGTTTGGTAACAGACGTGCTATAGACCATAGCTAATAGACTAAGGTCTCTGGACTATCAACTAAAAACAAAGAATTAAATATATGTACGGAAATGCTTACATCGATCCAAACGAAAAACCTAAATCAATTATTGATGGGGAGGATCCAGTTAAATTAGCAGAATTTGAAGCACGTATTGCGCGTGGCGAAAAAATTGAACCAAGAGATTGGATGCCACGTGAGTACAGAAAACAATTAATCAGGATGATTGAACAACATGGTCATTCAGAAATTATTGGTGCTTTACCCGAAGGAACATGGATTACCCGTGCGCCAGGTTTTAAACGTAAATTGGCTTTAATGGCTAAAGTGCAGGATGAAGTAGGGCATGCACAATTATTATATAGTGCAGCGGAAACCTTAGGTAAAAGCCGTGAAGCTATGATTAATGATTTAATTACAGGCAAATCAAAATACTCAAATGTATTTAACTATCCCGCTTATACTTGGGCTGATGCTTGTATTATAGCATGGTTAATTGATGCCGGAGCTATTATTAACCAGGTAGCCAATGCCAAAGGAAGTTATGGGCCTTATTGCCGTGCATTAGACAGAATTTGTACAGAAGAAAGTTTCCACTTAAAATACGGACACGACAATGTGGTAACATTGGCAACAGGAACGCCTACACAACGTAAAATGGTGCAAGAGGCATTAACCCGTTGGTGGCCGCCTATTATGCATTTTTTTGGTCCAAGCGATAAAATTTCGAGCCATACAGAAATACTGATGAAGTGGAAAGTAAAAATGGCTAGTAATGATGATATGCGCCAACAATTCTTAAACATGTATGTACCCAAAATTTGGGATTTAGGTTTAACCATTCCTGATGCTAATTTGAAGAAAAATGAGGAAACAGGTAAATGGGATTATACCGAGCCGGATTGGGAAGAATTTAAACGCGTAATCAATGGTGGTGGCCCATGTAATGCCGAGCGTTTGGCAGTGCGCAGAATGGCAGAAGAAAAAGGCCGTTGGGTACGTCAGGCTTTGTTGAACAAGTCAGAGAAATATGTATTACCACTGGCTTAGACTTTAAATTTTTGTAAACTTCCAGTTTTATAATAACATATAAATGATACAATCATTAGATCCCAGGATAGCGAGGGAAAAAATAACAGAAGACAATACCATTGCTCCATTAACTGATATGGATAATTGGGAAACATATGAAGTGTTTCATCAAAAAAAACGTGGCGACCAACACGTACATGTGGGTATTGTACATGCACCTAATGCTGAGATGGCTCTGCTTTTTGGTAAAGAACAATATGGGCGCAGAGGTTTAAGTGTAAACATTTGGGTTGTTAAAACCAGCCATGTTATTACCTCCGACTATGATGATGCTGATATTTTTGAAACAGTACCGGACAAACAATACCGTGAAGCAGGTGGGTACAAAGTAATGGATAAGATTAATAAATATAAGAAAGAGAATAAGGCTGTTTAACACAGTATTATTTCAAATCTTAAAAATTTAAGTAAATGGAACACATCAAAGAATTATTATATAAAATGGCTGATGACCTGTTGGTTTTAGGCCATAGAAACAGTGAATGGACAGGATTAGGTCCTATATTGGAAGAGGACATTGCTTTCTCATCAATGGCACAGGATAAAATTGGCCATTCACAAGCTTTGTTTCAAATATTGCATGAGTTAGGTGAAGCAGAACCTGATACCAATGCCTTTATGCGTGAAGCCAAACAGTTTCACAATGCGCAATTGTTGGAGTTGCCAAATGATGATTATGATTTTTCAACCATACGTCATTTCCTGTTTGACCACGCTGATCAGTTACGTTTTGATAACTTAGCCAACAGTAGCTTTGAGCCATTGGCTAAAGTAGCACGTAAAATAAAAGGCGAGCTAAAGTACCATGTTTTTCATGCTGATATATGGTTGAATAAACTTGGCAACGGAAACGAAGAAAGTCGCGCACGTATGCAAACCGCTTTAAACCATGCATGGAATTATGCATTGGGGATATTTGAAGAAAGCAAGTTTGAAAAAGAGTTAATAGACAACAAGGTATTTGAAGGTGAAGTAGCCTTAAAAAACCGCTGGTTAGCTGTTATTACACCGATTATAGAAAAAGCCAGTTTAAAAATTCCTGCCGAAAAAGATTGGGCTCCCGTTTTAGGTGGCAGAACAGGTTACCATACAGAATATTTAGACCAATTGGTAAATGAAATGAGCGAAGTGTTTAAAATTGAGCCAAACGCTGAATGGTAAATAATAGCTAAAGATAAAACAAAAAGCTACTGTGGTTAAACAGTAGCTTTTTTGTTTTAGAGAAAATATAAGAAACAAGGTTTTGAAATAATTACCAATACTTTTCGCCACATAGTTTTGCTAATTCAATTTTAGCAACACACAGTTGGTATTCGAATTGTAGTTTGCTTAATGCTGCTCTTTGAATGCCATTGGCAGCATAGTTTAAATCCAGGTAAGTAGCTACCCCGTTCCGGTATCTTGATTGCGTTAACTCCAATACCGATTGTGCGGATATAATCTGGCTTTCGGCATTCTTTAAGCGCTCCTCATTACTGGTTACATCAGTAACAGCTTGTTTAATATCCTTACGGTATAAATTATTTAAACTTTGTAAACTGTACTCTGTTTGCTTTAATGATTGTTGGGCTAAAGCTACCTGCGATTTGTTTTTACCACCGGTGTATATAGGAACATTTAAAGTTAAGCCTGCTAAATAATTAAACCTGTTCTCGAAAATATCAGGTTGGTAACCGTTTTTAAAACCAGCATTGGCACTTGCATTAAGCGTTGGTGTTAGTTGTCGTTTGTTATATTTTACATCAAGCTGGGCTTGGATAATTTTGCTTTTAACCAAAGCATATTCACTGTTTTGGTTTTCAGCTAATCTTATATAATCATCAACGCTGCCGGGTTTTATGCTAAAGTCAAACTGAGTTAATTGAATGCTTGATTTGCCTGTAGTAAACTCCAGTAAGTTCAGTTGCTTTTGTAACAGGTTTTTTAAATCAACCTTGCGGTTTTCTTCGTTGTCAATACTTGCATTAATATTGAAAAGATCGACCTTTAAAGCATCACCATTTTTTAAGCGGCTTTCAATAACTATTTTGTTTTGCTTATAGTAATTAATTACACTGTCCTGTATAGCAACAGCTTTTGTTAAATAAACCACATAGTAGTAAATGCTTGCTACCTGTGCCGCCAATTGAACCTTATTGTATTGTGTATTTTGTTTGCTGTAATTAAGCTCTTCCTTCGATTTTTCAACGGCTGCTTTTAATCGGCCAAAATCAAGCAGTACATAATTGGCAGCAATATTGGCATTGAAATTATTATTGGGCTGAAACTGTAATATACGTGTAACTCCTGGCCCAACAGGGAATGACGATTGACTAACGGGGTCAACATAATTATAGCTAACCGAACCGTTTATACTAGGCATGGAATTGCTTTGCGTAGTTTTTAAACGTTCAGCTGTTATGAGTTCAGCCTGCTGTAACTCTTTTAATTTGGGATAGTAATTAAACGACTCATTGATTAGGCTTGTTAATTCACTGTTTTGCTGTTGAGCCTTTAAGTTGATTATGTTTAATAATAAAACAAATATGATAATATATTTTTTCATTGTTTGATAGTATGTTTAATGTGATTCCTCAGCAATTTTTGCCAAAGTTTCTTTATTGGTTTTTTGAGTACGAAGCATCAGTAAGAAAGGAAGTGTTACTATAAAAAATAAACTGATTAGTAAAAAAGCGTCAAGATATGATAATAAAAAAGCCTGCCGGGTTATTGTATTGTCAATAGATTTATATGCCAGTTGTTGTGCATCTAAACTATTAAATCCTTTGCTTAAAAATAATTGAGTTGATGAACTTACTCTTTGCATCATTTCAGGGTCATTACCGGCCGTATTGCTTATTAAATCTGTTCTGTGTGTAGCAAATCGTTGTGTAACAAAAGTGTTCATCATAGCAATACCAAAAGCACCGCCTAACTGCCTTAACATATTGGTAAGTGCAATGCCCGATGGCAAATCTCTTGGAGCTAAGCCCACTACTGCCTGGTTAATTAAAGGAACGGTTAAACAGGCTGCTCCAATTCCTCTGAATATTTGTGGCACTATAAACCACGCCCTGCTTGCTTCGGCAGTAGCCTGCGATGACAAATAACCATGAATAATAAATGAAACAAAGCCAATAATAACATATACAATAGGAGGCGTTCCTGACCCCAATGTTTTACCAATAACAGGCATTAGAAATAAACCAACAATAGTACCCGGAATAATAGCCAGTCCGGCCTCTGTAGGTGTATAGCCCATAATACGTTGAACCAGCACAGGGAAAACAAACACAGAACCAAAAAGGCCGAAACCACAAACAAAAGTGAGAATGTTGCTGGCAAAAAGATTGCTGTTTTTGAGCACCTTTAAATTAATAATAGGCACTTTTACATGAAGCTGTCGCCAGATAAAAGTACCCAAACCGGCTATAGCGGCCAGCGTTAAAATTCTGATATTGGTATCTTCAAACCAGTCATCAGCCTGGCCTTTTTCTAAAACATATTGAAGCGAACCTACACCAATAATCAGCATCACAATACCGAAGTAATCGATATTGATAGCTTTTCGGTCAATGTTTAATTCATCTTCTTTTTTATCAATATAAGTAATGGTAAGCACAGCCGCTAAAACACCAAAAGGAATATTAATATCAAATATCAAAGGCCATGAATAATTATCAACGATGAAACCACCCAAAGTAGGACCTATTGTAGGACCAAGTACTATACCCATACCGAAAATGCCTGAAGCCATAGCACGTTTTTGCGGTTCAAAAGCATCAAACAAAATGCCCTGCGAAGTAGAAAGCAATGCTCCTCCGCCCACACCTTGTATAAAGCGCCAAGCTACCAGCATCCATAAATTATCGGCATTGCCACACATGTATGATGATATGGTGAATATAAAAATAGAAGTTAAGTAATAGTTTTTACGTCCAAAGAAACGTTGTAAAAACCCGGTCATAGGAATAATAATTACATTGGCAATGGCATAGGCTGTTACTACCCAAGATGTATCTTCAATAGTAGCACCTAAGTTTCCGCTTATTTGCGAAAGAGCCACGTTTACAATACTCGTATCTATCAGCTCCATAATGGCAGCCGATATAGTTGTAAAAACAATCATGGCCCGTTTTATACCGGTAGGATACATACTAGTTTGTTTTAATATCGACAGTTACACTTAAACCAGCCTTCAAAAACTCTTTTACTTCTGCTATATTTTCAATAGATAGCCTTACCGGTACACGTTGTGTTACTTTCACAAAATTACCCGTTGCGTTATCAGGAGGAAGTAGAGAGAAACGAGCACCTGTAGCATCGCTTAAGCTGATAATTTTTGCTTTTACTTTTAGGTTTGGATAACCATCCAGCTTAATTTCTGCATCCATGCCTTCGTGCAGGTTTTCAATTTGTGTTTCTTTAAAATTGGCTGTAACCCAGTAACTTTCATTGTTTACAATGGTAAATAAGGACTGACCCGGTTGAACATATTGTCCCGGTTGTAAATTCGTTTTTCCCACTTTACCCGATGCAGGAGCTGTTATGGTAGTATAACTTAAACGTAATTGCGCATTGCTTAAGGCTGCTTTTTTGGCAACAATAGAAGCATTTACTTTTTCAATCTGCGCCTGACTGTTTTTTATTTGCGATTCAGCATAACTTACCTGGTCCTGATTGGCACGGAATTGCTTTTGAGCCGTTTCATAATTGGCTTTGCTGTCTTCCAGTTGTTTACGTGTTATGGAGTTGTCTTTAAATAAGTTTTGATCCCTTTCCAAATCAGCTTTGGCTTTGTTAAGCTTTACTTTCTGAACGTCTAAATTAGCTTCCGCCACATGACTGTTTACATTGGCACTTACCAGCTGCGCGTTGGCATTGGTTAAGTCGGCCTGTGCTGAAAGTACATCAGCTTTGGCTTGCTCTACTGCAATAATATATTCACGCTTATCAATAGTTACCAGCGTAGTTCCTGCTTTTACCGTTTGGTAATCCTGTATGGCTATTGAATCAATATAACCGGCCAAACGACTTACAATAGGTGTGGCATTGGTTTCAATTTGTGCATTGTCAGTGCTTTCGTGCGTGAACGAATGATATAGTTTGAAACCGCCAAAAATAACTAAGGCTATACCCAAAATGCCAAAAATGAATAATGGGGCTTTTTTCTTTTTAGGTTGTGTTGTTGTTTCCATAAAATTTTTTGAAGGCGCAAAGTAAACTTAGTTGACCATAAAAGTCAAGTAGGTTGACTAATTATTTTTTATTTCTTAACATTGCAAAAAAATAAGTAAGGTATTTTAGTAAATTTGAAATGGGTATGAAAATAGTTGAATTAACGGGAAAAGAAGAAAAGGCATTGCAGTCACATAACCCTAAGAATATAGGGCGCTTATTGAATATGTGGAAACGCTATTTCGATAATTGGGCCAATGACAAACTTTATGAACATGGTTATAGCTACTTTAAAATGGCCTATATGCCATTTATTATGAATATATCCGATACAGGTAGCACCAATAATGAAATTGCACTTAAAGCCAAGGTAACCAAGCAGGCCATGAGCAAAGTGGTAAAAGAGTTGTTACAACATGGTATAATAAAGATAGAAAAACATGCAGATGATAAGCGTGCTTCATTAATATTTTTAACTCCTAATGGGAAAAAATTAGTGGGTGATACTAAAGGTTGTGTAATGCATTTATCAGAAGAGTACAAAGAAATAGTAGGTACAGCCAATTTCGATATTATGATAGAATGCATGTACAAAATACTGCAACACCATGAAGCCAAAAGTGAAGGTAAACTACTGCAAGTTTTTTAGACTATTTTAAATTACTTTTGTGTTATAAATTTATGTTAACCGAACAAGAAATATGGCAGGCTCTGGAGCTTGTTAAAGACCCGGAAATACCGACTTTAAGTATGGTAGATATGGGTATAATTACCAAAGTGGAAGTGCGTGGCGAAAGTAATGTATATGTAGAAATGACACCTACTTTTACCGGATGCCCGGCTATAAAAATGATGGAGAATATGGTGGCCGACAGGTTGAAAGAAATAGGCATAGCCACAGTAAACGTTAATACAACTTTTGATACACCCTGGAACAGCAATAAATTAACAGAGCGAGGTTTATTATGCTTAAAAAAACATGGCTTGGCACCTCCTCCCAAACATAATGGTGAAATTACCAATGAATTATTGGAAACCAGTGTTTGTCCTCATTGCGGAAGCAGTAATACAGAAATGAAAACACCTTTTGGTCCTACCTTATGCCGCTCTATGCATTATTGTAATAATTGCTTACAGGCATTTGAACAATTTAAACCGGTTGTATAATTAACGGGTAATTGTTTTAAGCAAAGCCGATGCTTCTTTTTGCTTTTTTCCTTTGTGTTTTATTAGTTGCCTCAATACTTGCTTAGCCTCGTTTATTTTATGCTGTTTAATAAAGTTGTTGGCCTTTAAGTATAATACATCTTCATACAAGTATCCATTCGGATTGTCAACTATATTACTTAACCATATAAAGCAGCTGTCAAAGTTATTGCTGTTATAAGCAATTTGTGCTTTGCTAAAGTTGGCAGAATCCAGTTTATATATCTGTAAAAATGAAACAGAATCGTTAACTGTATAATTTAGATTGTTGTTGTTAGAGAAAGCAGTATAGTTGTTATTAGATAATGGGGAAGGAATACTGGCCGTTTTATTTTTAAAAGTTTTTGTTACCACTGCAAGATCAGTTTCAACGGGTTTTGATTTTTCCTCCGCTTGAGTTGAGGTGGCGTTAGAGCTTATTTGTTGAGGAGCTAAAACAATTTCTTTATCAGCCACTTCCTCTTTATTTCCGGCTGCTACAGATATATTGTCAGCTAAAGCTATTTGCTGTTCGGCTATTGGGGCTGGCTCACTGATATTTCTTTTAAGTATAACAATTTCTTCCTTAGGTTTACTGTTATTTTCTGCTAAAATGTTAGATGCAATTTCATTTTTTACAACAGTATCAGTTTGAAGGGGAATCTTTTTTTCTTCAGTTAGTAAGGGCTTTTGTACCTCTTCTTTACTTACTTCACTCATCGCTACTTTTTCATCAGGCAGTTGAATATAGTTATAAATTAAAAGGCCAAAGCTAATGAATAACGAAGCCGCAATAGCCCAATACCAATTGTTTTTACTAACTTGTTTTTTAGTGCTTACTACAACATCAATCTCGTAGTTAATAGCGCCAACCTTTTGCATTAATTGAGATGGATTAGGCATGACATCAATTCCTTCTTTAATATCTGCACATACCTCACACGTTTTTACATGTTCTTCTATGTAAATCATATCGGCTGTACTTATACTTTTATTGGCATAAGATTCCCAGATAGTATTATTTATGCACGTGGTAGTATCCATATTAATAGAGCTAAACCTAATGTTATTCCTTTTTCCTCCAAATGTATTTTCAAATTGCGTTTACCGTTTTGTATATAGCTTTTTACTTCGTTAACAGTATAGCCGGTTTGTTCGGCTATTTCAGTATAGCTTTTTTGTTTTAAGTAAAATAATTCAATGCATTCCCTTTGTTTATCTTTTAGTGTTAAAATACCGGCTTCCAGAGCCACTAATTTTTCTTCTTTTTCCTGCTTGTCATCAGTATGATTCATAATGTTTGACAATTGCATAAAAAAACTTTCATTTTCTTCTTCCTGTTCGTTAATGCTTACCAAAACATTGGGCTTACGTAGTTGAACCAGACAGTAGTTTTTACAAACAGTATGCAGCCAGCTTTTAAAATTATTTATCTGATGGTTTTGTAAATCAATAAATAATTTTTCGAAAACACTCATCGTGGCATCATGTGCAAGGTCTTCGTCTTTTAAATATTTATAACATACTGCATAACACATTAAGGAGTGGCGTTTAAATAATTCACCAAGCACCATGTTATTCCTGGTGCTTTGGTAAAGTGCTACCAACTCTTCATCATTTTGTATGTATGTTTTAGCTGTCAAAAAAAACAAATATGAAATTTTTTTATGGAATATGAATGCTAAAAGTATCTATCAGGTAAAACCATTAAAAATTTAACACATGAAACTAAAAATGTTAAGTATGGCACTATTGTGTAGTGCAATGCTATTAGCTGAAAACGTAAAGCCAATTAAAGCAAAATTGCAAAAAGCTGTTGTGTACCTGCAAGGTGCTCATTTGTACTATAATGAAACAGTAAATCTTTCGGCAGGTATTAATGATATTGTCTTCGAAAATATTTCACCTAGCATTAATGCTACTTCGCTACAGGCCAATACAAGGGAAGCAACGGTTATGGAGGTAAGGCACAATATAAAATATAGAGAGATGCCAATAGTAGTTAAAACATACGAAAGAGAAATAAACAATGTTTTAGACTCACTAGAGGAATTTAAGTTTTTGGCTACGGAGTTAAACAACAAATCCATTGTAATAAGTACAGAAAAAAGCTTGCTGTTAAACAATAAACTAATGAAAGGAGAGCTTATGAAGGATTCATTATTCTTACTAAAAGAGAGTCTTGTTTTTCTGCGGGCTAAGCTGAATGAGTTATATGAACAAGAGTTAAAAATAGTGAAAAGCAAAGCTCGTTGCGATAAAACAATAAACAAGCTGAATGAGCGTTATGAAATGCTAATTAATTTACAAAACAGCAATGGAGAAACAAATGAAGAGGAAGTACAGCCAACCAACCAGGTAATTGTAACCATATTTGCCGAAGCTGCGGGCCAGGCACAGGTAAGTTTCAACTATTTAATTGCAGAAGCCAGCTGGGTTCCGCAATATGATTTACAGGCAACTACACAAAACAATAATTTCCAGTTAAAGTATTTTGCCGATGTGGTTCAAAACTCAGGATTGGATTGGAAAAATACCAGCTTAACACTGAGTACCTCAAACCCGAATGAAGCCAATTTTAAACCTGAATTAACACCCTGGTACCTGAGCTTTTTAGAATATAAGCAAACAAGAAGCATTAATTATTTATCAAACACATTGGTGCCCGTTCAGGCTACAAGGGAAAAGTCACAACAGGCGGTACCGGATAATGTAAATAACACGGATTATAACTCAAGTGCGAATTCAACTGTTATAGAAAAACCTTTAACCAATTATATTGATGTAACACAAAACCTGATAAGGATGGAATATGAAATAAAGCTGAACTATAATATAGCCAGTGATGGAAGATCGCACAGGGTGTTAATTAACCAACGTTCAGTACCTATGCTACTGGCCTTTGCAGCTGTTCCTAAACTGAGTGTAGATGCTTTCTTACAGGCAAAAATTGTTGGATGGGAAGATTTAAATATTATACCGGGAAATGCACGTTTGTATTTTGACGGCACCTATGTAGGTGAAATGCTTTTAGACGCAAACAGCAATACCGATACATTAAGTGTAAACTTAGGACGAGATAAAACAATTGCCATTACACGAAAAAAAATAAAGGAGAAATTTAAAGTGAAGTTTATTGATAACGAAAAAGTAGAAATACGTACGATAGAAATAGCCGTTAGAAATACTAAAGGCATAAGTGTTGAAATGGATTTGGAAGACCAGATTCCGATAGTGCAGGGAACAGAAGAAATAAAAGTTAGTTTAACAGATAGTGATAAAGCGGAGTTGGATGAACCAACAGGTAAACTGAAATGGCATATAAAATTGGGTGCCAAAGAGAGTAAAAAAATTACCTTTACTTATGAAATAAGGTATCCTAAGAACAAACCGGTAAATGGTTTGTAAACCTATATAAAACAGGAAGGCCTTTTTCAATCAGTTGAAAAAGGCCTTCCTGTTTTATAAGTTCAATACATTAGTCTTCACTTGCTTTAAACAAAATTTCTTTTTCTTTTTTGCTTAAGCTTTCATAACCACTTTTGCTTATTTTATCCAAAATAGCATCAATATCTGCCTGATTAGGTTTACCAAAATTGCTTTGGGTATTTACGTTACTTTTTGTTGCCTTGTGGTGTACCTTAAGGTTTGATTTAGGCTTAGTTTTGAACATTTTTTTGATGCCTTCACTTACCTGGTGTATATTATTGGTTAAGGTATTATTGGTATACAAATATTTTATAAATAAGAAACCCGAAAGAGCTCCACCCAAATGCGCAATTCTACCGCCCGGGTTATCAGTAGGAATGTTTACCAAATCAATTAAAACAGATATAAGGGCAACATACCTTAACTGCAGAGGTATAATACCAAATAGTAATATAGTGTGACGAGGCAATAAAGTAGCAGTAGCTACCACTACAGCCAATACACCTGCCGAGGCTCCCAGTGCGTAAGAACTATCTAAACTGGCACTGAATACGGGAAAAATATTATAGGCTAAAATATATAGAATACCGCCAAACAGGCCACCAACAAAATAAGTCTGGTATACGCGTGTATTGCCTAAATATTCGTGCAATAGTGTGCCAAACCAATACAACCAAAGCATATTAAATAGCAGGTGGAAAATTCCCGCATGAAAGAACATGTAAGTAATAATTCCCCAGGGCTGTCTAATAAAGTTACTAAACTTGGCATACAGGAAAAAATATTGCTCCGCACCGGCAATAAGCGGGGTTGCCTGGAACAACCAAAACAACATATAAGCCAAAGCAAAAACCAGGTAAACAGCCACGTTGATAGCAATAATACGCGTTACCGCATCGTGGCTGTTCAACTTATATTTTATATCATCCATTAACGACATACGTATAGCTTAATAAAAAGTTCTTCTATTCGTTTTGTTCCAGTATTTAATTAAAATAAAACCAAAAAGCATACCGCCTAAATGGGCAAAGTGAGCCACATTATCACCAGGGTTGTTGCTGGCTCCCGAAAATAGTTCAAGCGCCCCCATTATAATAACAAAGTATTTAGCCTTAATAGGAACAGGGAAAAACAACATCATTATTTCCGTGTTCGGAAACATCATACCAAAAGCCAGTAAAACACCATACACCGCACCACTGGCACCCACTACCGGAATATTGATAAGCAGGTTCAGGTTGGCTGCATTGGCATCGGTAAAATTATATCCTTTATTCAGTACCTCAGCACCTTCGGCAATAACCTGATTAAATACGTCAGCAGACAGTAATCCTTGTAAATGGTTAAACTCAAAATACTTAACTAATAAATATAAAAGAGCTCCGCCTAAAGCAGTTACTACATAATAAATGCTAAAACGTTTCCAGCCCCAGAAATTCTCAATACTGGAACCAAACATCCATAAGCTAAGCATATTAAAAAATATATGATTAAAACTTCCGTGCATAAACATATATGTTAATAGCTGGTAAGGTTTAAAGTTAACGCTAACAGGGTAGTACAAGCCAAACATTTTAGTCAGGTCAAGCACATTTCTATCACGTAAAACGTAAGTGGCTAAAAAGAACAAACCATTAATAATTAATAAGTTTTTTACCGCAATGGGTAATACATTATGGCTGGGTGGACGGTATTGTTTATACATTTTTTTATTTTTTATTTAAACATATTGGCTAGTTCTGCCATGTTTAAAGTAAGTAAACAAGCTTTACCATCAGGCGAATATTTAGGTTCGCTGCAGGCAAAAAGCTCATCTACCAAACGGTTCATTTCATCATTGGCAAGCAAAGTGCCAGCTTTAATGGCTGCCTTTTTGGCTAAAATTTTGGCAATAAGCTCGTGTTTGCTTTCGCTTTGGCTTTTGTTGTTTTTATAGTTTCCTATTAAATCGAGCAGTAATTCCTGTTCATTGTTGTACTGCATTTCGGCAGGTACACCATTTACCACAAAAGTATTTTTGCCAAATTCGTTTACATCAAACCCCAGCGTGCGTATCTCCGGCATTATTTCCAATAGTATACTTTCATCAACCGTGTTTAAGGTAATGGCTTTTGGAAATAGTTTTTGTTGGCTGGCTATAGGCTGGTTTTGTATGGCTACCAAATATTTTTCAAACAAAATGCGCTCGTGTGCAGCCTGCTGATGAATAAGCAATAAACCACTTTTAATCTGGGTGGCTATATAGGTTTGTTGTATCTGTAAAAACTGCTGGCCGGTTTGGTTTTCATTATGGTTAATAAGCACTTGCTGTGCCTCATCACCGGAGTCGGTATTCTCTGCCGGTAAATCACTTTGTGCTATTTTAAATAAATCTTCCCAATTGGTAGTTTGTTGCTTTTTAAAATTGCGGGAAGTGGCATATTCCGTTTTAAACAATTCGTTTTTACTATAGCTGTTATTGTTAGCAGTAGTTTTTGTTTCGGGCCCTTGTATATTTTTAAAATGAGTTACTTGTTTGTTGTACAAATCAGTTTGTAAAAACTGGTTATCATCGTATGCATTATCAAGCAAAGGTGAGCTGAAATTTTCGCCAAGTACTTTACGCGTAATGGCACGTAATATCTGGTAAATATTGCGTTCATCCTCAAACTTAACCTCCGTTTTTGTAGGGTGTATATTTACATCTATTTTAGATGGTTCAATTTCAATATTAATGCAGTAAAAAGGGTATTGGTCTTTGGCAATAATATTTTCAAAGCCACTTACAATGGCATGGTTTAAATAAGCGTCTTTTATAAAACGGTTGTTTACAAAAATAAATTGTTCACCCCTCGTCTTTTTAGCTATCTCTGGTTTTCCAATATACCCGCTTACATTAATAATGCTGGTTTGCTCCGTAAATGGTAATAAGTTCTCTGTTTTCTTATCACTGAAAAAATCAAGAATCCGCAGGTTCAAATCCGCAGGCTTTAAGCTATGTATTTTATCATCGTTGTGAAACAGGTCAAAAGCAATATGTGGATTAGCCAGCGCAGCTCTTGTAAATTCATCTACTATATGCCTGAACTCAACAGGGTTTGACTTTAAGAAATTCCTGCGTGCAGGAATATTGAAAAATAAGTTTTTAACAGCAATGCTTGTTCCGGCATTTTGCGCTATGGCCTCCTGCTTAACAATATGGCTTCCTTCAATTAAAATATAAGTGCCAATGCTGTCATCAGCCCTTTTGGTTTTTAACTCAACCTGTGCTACCGAGGCTACCGAAGCCAATGCCTCGCCTCTAAAGCCCATGGTTTTTATTTTAAATACATCTTCAATCGAATTAATTTTTGAAGTAGCATGTCTTTCCCAACACATACGTGCATCCGTTTCGCTCATGCCTTTGCCATTATCAATAACCTGCACCAATGCTTTTCCCGCATCTTTAACAATAAGCTGTATATGAGTAGCACCAGCATCAATACTATTATCCAACAGTTCCTTTACAATACTTGCGGGGCGTTGAATAACTTCGCCAGCAGCTATTTGATTGGCAACGTGCTCAGGTAAGAGTTTTATTATATCCGACATATTTTATTAAACACAAAAAACCGATAAAATAAGCACAATATGAAATAAAGTTTATGCATATTTTTTGTAAAAAAGATGGCTTCATTTTTTACTTTATTATATTTGACCATTAATCAATGAAATATTTAATAGCAGGTTTAGGAAATATAGGTGCTGATTATGCGCAAACGCGCCATAATATTGGCTTTGATATTGCCGATGCATTGGCACAAAAACACCAGGTTAGTTTTGATGTAAACAAGCATGCAGAATACGCTGTAGCAAATACCAAGGGACGACAACTACATATTATAAAGCCTACTACTTACATGAATTTAAGTGGTAAAGCCGTTCGTTTTTGGATGCAGGAATTGAAAATACCCATTGAAAATATTTTTGTTTTGGTGGATGATTTAGCCATAGATTTTGGCAAGCTTCGCATACGTGGAAATGGTAGTGATGCCGGGCACAATGGGTTGAAAAATATTACCGAAGTGTTAAATACCCAAAACTACCCAAGGTTAAGATTTGGTATTAGCAACAATTTCCCCAAAGGACGCCAAATTGATTATGTATTGGGGCAGTGGAGTACTGATGAAAAAAAGGAAATGCCATTTCTTATTCAAAAATCAGTTGATGCTGTTGAATCGTTTGCATTTAGAGGTTTGGCACAAACCATGAATGAATTTAATAAATAATGCGCTTATTTATTAACCATATTCCTGTTGTAATTGAATCGTTAAATGATTTAAAAGCAATTGATACAACCGGATTAAACAATAATCAGTTAAAGGCATTTTTCTTCATTGAAAAATGGTATAAAGAAGAACCGTTTACCTTTCACAGCTCAGGTAGTACAGGTATTCCCAAAGCATTTACTTTTACCAAAGCCGAGGTTAGTTGGTCTGCCACGCAAACCATAGAGTACTTAAATTTAACATACGAAAAACAGCATTTTTTTATTTGTTTAGATATTGGTTTAGTGGCCGGAGCCATGCTTTTAGCACGTGCTGTTTTACTCAATGCCGATATAACTATAGTCAGCCCAAGCAGCAATCCATTTCTGGAAATAGATACAAACCATCCATACACTATAAGCTCTTTGGTACCTATGCAAATGCAGGTAATTTTAGCAGAAGCAAATGGAGTTGATAAATTGAATAAGTTTAAAAATATTTTATTAGGCGGGGCTCCCATACATGCCGGATTGAATACAGCTATTCAACAACTGCGTTGCGAGGTATGGCATACTTACGGAATGACGGAAACCCTTAGCCATATTGCGTTGCGTAATATTAAACACGAAATAGCATTTCATTTGTTACCCGATAATTTTATAGCTACAGATGAACGTCATTGCTTAAAAGTTAAAAATATAATTACCCGAAACAATTGGTTACAAACCAATGATATTGTAGATATAGATATAAGTCGGCAAACTTTTGTAGTAATAGGCCGCTATGATTTTATAATTAACAGTGGTGCTTTTAAAGTAAATGCTTTAAAGGTTGAAGAAGAAATACTGATTTATTTTAACCAACAACAAATACAAAACCTATTGTTTTTTGTTAGCAGTGTGTCTGATAATTTACTGGGGCAGAAAGTGGTTTTAGTAGTAAAGCAGGGTACTTTTACCAAGGCTATGTTTGAAAGCTTGCAAGCAGCTTTAAAACAAGTACTGCATCCTTACGAGGTGCCAAAAGAAATGATAGAAGTGCCGCGGTTTTTTTATACACTTAGCCAAAAACTGGATAGAAATAAAGTTATGTTACAAATACAACAAGCATAAAAAAAGCTGCCCTTGTGAGGCAGCTTTTTTGTTATTCAGCTTTTGCAAAAGGCTTTTCAGCCCAAAGATGCAATAGCGTACTTAATTGTTTTTTCAGTTGGGTACGTGGTACTATCATGTCAACAAAGCCATGTTCTAATAAAAACTCTGAGCTTTGGAAACCTTTAGGCAAGTCCTTACCAATTGTTTCACGTATAACACGTGGTCCGGCAAATCCTATCAATGCTTCAGGTTCTGCTATATTAACATCGCCCAGCATAGCAAATGATGCTGTAACACCTCCAGTTGTAGGGTCGGTAAGTAAACTTATATAAGGTACTCCTGCCTGACCTAACAAAGCCAGTTTAGCCGAAGTTTTGGCCATTTGCATTAAACTGAATGCAGCCTCCATCATACGTGCCCCGCCTGATTTTGAGATAATCATAACCGGAATTCTGTTTTCACGTCCGTAATCAATAGCGCGGGCAATTTTTTCACCTACCACGCTTCCCATACTTCCGCCAATAAATCCAAAATCCATACAAGCTACTACCAGAGGCATTTCATCAACGTTTCCAACACCAACGCGCATCGCATCATCCATTCCTGTTTTTTTAATGGTTTCTGCCAAACGGTCTTTGTAAGCTTTTGTGTCTTTAAATGTTAAAGGGTCAGTTGGCTTTATCTGGCTGAATAGTTCTTGAAAGGTGCCTTCATCAAACAACACTTCAAAATATTCTCTCGAGCCTATTTTATCGTGGTAATTGCAGTGCATACATACATACTTATTTGTTGCATGGTCTGAACTCAATACCGCTTTTTTACAGCGCGAGCATTTATGCCACAAGCCATCAGGTACTGATTTTTTATCAGACGTTGATGTCGTGATTCCTTCTTTTACTCTTTTAAACCAACTCATTTTTTGTAGTTTATAACTTTAAGCTTTTGGTAACTTAATAGAAAAATAGGGCTGCCAAAAGCCTGATTGCAATTACGCAATAGTAATACTGTTATCTAAATAAACGTCCTGAATAGTGTTTAATAACGCTATTCCTTCGTTCATAGGTTTTTGGAATGCTTTACGGCCACTGATTAAACCTTGTCCACCTGCACGTTTGTTAATTACTGCTGTTGTTACTGCTTCTGCTAAATCGCTTGCACCTTTACTTTCTCCACCTGAGTTAATTAAACCTTGTCTGCCCATATAGCAATTAGCTACCTGATAGCGGGTTAAATCAATTGGGTGGTCAGTAGTTAGCTCGCTATATACTTTAGCATGTGTTTTACCATGTTTAGTAGCATTGTAACCACCATTGTTGGTAGGTAATTTTTGTTTAATAATATCAGCCTGAATCGTTACACCTAAATGGTTTGCCTGACCAGTTAAGTCAGCAGCAGTATGATAATCAACACCATCTACTTTGAAAGCATTGTTACGTAAGTAGCACCATAAAATAGTAGCCATACCTAATTCGTGTGCACGTTCAAATGCAGCAGCTACTTCTTGTATTTGTCTGCCCGATTCGTCAGAACCAAAATAAATGGTAGCACCTACTGCTACAGCACCTAAGTTATAAGCTTCATCAACCGAACCAAACATAATCTGGTCAAATTTATTAGGATAGCTTAAAAACTCATTGTGGTTAATTTTAACAATAAAAGGAATTTTATGTGCGTATTTGCGTGACATAGAAGCCAATACTCCGTATGTAGAAGCAACCGCATTACAACCACCTTCAATAGCTAATTTAACAATATTTTCAGGGTCGAAAAAAGCAGGGTTAGGTGCAAATGAAGCTCCGGCCGAATGTTCAATACCTTGATCAACAGGTAAAATAGACATATAGCCTGTATTTGCTAAACGGCCATTACCATATAATTGAGCAAGGCTACGCAATACTTGTGGAGTACGGTTGGTTTGTGCAAAAATACGATCTACAAAATCGCTACCTGGTAAATGAATATTTGATTTGCTAATAGTTTTACTTTCGTGATTTAAGTAGTAATCGGCTTTATCGCCAAGTAATTCAACAATTTTCGACATAGTGTTTATTTTTAAAATGTATAATTTTTAAATTTTTGAGCGGTGCAATTTATGCATTTTTATGAATATATCATTTTTTTGGGGCTATGCTTGTAAGCAGTTGGAAATTAATTATTTTAATGTGCTTATGGAGAGTATTTTGGCGGAAAGCAAACGCCCCGCTTTCTATTGGAAAGTGAGGCGTAATAGTTTATTTACAGGGCTTTTGGTTATTCGTTGGCTTCTGGCGGTAATTCGCTTAACAAATCAAAACTGATAGCGTTACCGGTTACATTTATTTGTTTGCTGATTGAGCCATACTTTATTTTTACAAGCGTTACCGTTTTAGGCAATGTGATTGTTTCGTTTAAATCCTCACTCATGGTATGAAGCCTTTTAAAATAAATGGTTTCGTCATCAATACTTGTAATTTGTAATGTGTTGGTAACCAGAACAGGAGTTGCATATCCTTTTAAGTTAATAGCTACTTGTGTTGTTCCTTTCCAACCAAATGTTGAACTAACTTTCAGGTCTTTAAAATTAGTAACAGTAGCTGTTTGCGTGCTTGTACTATCTTTATCTATTTTACAACTTTGTGCAGCAAACAGAGTTATTAAAGTAATTGTATATAAGCTAATTTTTATGCTATTTTTCATGATTGGTTATTATTTAATTTGGTAAATAAATTTTTGATTTCTGTGTTTTTCATCATTGGCATACCAATCTGAAAAGTATTCTCCGTTTGTTTTGGCCCATTCGGCAAATACAGGATAAGCATTTAAGAAATCAGATTTTTCAGAAGCGTAGGGAATTTCTTCTGTTACATTTAAAGCCCATGGTAATTGGTTTGCAGTTTTAAAATACCTGCCTTTTTCCGGAACCGAATTGTCTTCACCCTGGCCAAAAAGTTTTGTGTTCATTAAATTGCTGGGTTCGTAATCAGCTAAGTGTATTTCCGTGCCCCTGTCCTGATTAACTATCAGGTAAGGATTAAACTGTGCGTTGGTAAACTCTTTTTGATAAATTTCACCGTTTTCGTATTTGCCTTCAGGGTTAACAAAGGTAACTGTAACTTCCATTTCAGCAGGTTTTACATAGCCATTGTCCTGAATTGTGTTTACACCACTTCCACCCGGAGAAGGCAGTATTCGGAATGCATCATCAAACACAACAATATTGGCCATTTTCTGATTGGCTTCAGTGCCGTTTTTGTTAGCACTAAACCATTTGGCTTTAACATCATTGCCTGTTACGCTATACACCTTTTCTGCATTAATATTATCCAATTGAAAGGCAAAACCATTAGGCATGCTGGCACCAATGGCTCTTAATTTAAACTTATACACCAGGTCAGCTATGGCTCCATTGGCATTGGTTACGGTTTTAATATTATATGAAATAACCATATCGTTAAAGTCATAATCGCCCACCGAAGGCCATAAGTCTTCAAATAAAAGTGTTGCATATCCTTTGCTTGGAAAATAGCTTTCATAAGCTCTGGCAGCGTCTTTTGGGTAAGCATCATCATCGTCTTGTACACCATCACCATCGCTATCAATAATTAAGGCTTTAGGTAAACAATTGTTAGTAGGATCTGCCCAATAAGTACCCGGTATTACAATATCATCTACAATAGCTCTTCCTGTTCCTCCCTGTCCAATAAAACTAAACATAATTTTATAGACCTGGGTTGTATTATTGGCTATTGAAGCAGGAATGGTTGTTGAAATGTTTCTAATGGTTGTAGCTGTTGCTGAGGGAAAAGTGTATGTGTAATTTAAAGCAGTATTAATAGCACCTTCTTTTGATGAGCTAATAGAAGTTGCATCGTATGGAACATACTGAATTACTAAGCCTCTTGAAGTAGCAGCAGAGCCATCTAAACGAATATTAAGAGTTATGTTTCCGCTACCTATTTTTAACCAGGGAGATTTAATCCAGGTGGCAGTTGTAGCATTGTTTGTTAATTGATTACTTCTTGCGGAGTAGTTTCCGGTAATAACTAAATTCCCGGGTGAGCTAACAGCTTTTTCTACATAACTAACAGCTCCAAATTGCCAGCAAGCAGCACCATCAATTTTTCGGTCACCACTTTCGCAGTTTAATGCAACCGTTTGTGCATTTACAATACTACTTAGGCTGAATAAATAGCCTACAATAATAGATTTAGTAAAGAATTTCATATATATTCAAATTTTAGCTTTTTACTTCATATTATCATCATAGTAATAAATGATGAAGTAACCCACCCGTTATCAATAATTCTGCCTTTTGTGTAATTGGTTGATTATAAGTACTTAAATAAAAAAAAGAATTGTCAACTTTGTTTCATTTTGGGAAGTGTTTTGTTGTATTTGAGAAACAGAAGGAGGTGTGTTTACTATTTTATTTAATTTATCAATCATTGTAAAACCATTTGGTTTATTTTAAATTCGCTTGCTTGTATTAAAGCGTATTCATGAAAAACATATTTATAACTTTTGGATTAATAATATTTACCGTTCTTTTATTAGCTACCTGTAAGCATGAACCCACTCAAATAATTTTAACCAAAGATACCAGCAATAATAACCCACCAGTTACACCTACTTATGATTCAGTATGCTTTAATACGCAAATATTGCCTTTAATTAATGCCAGCTGTGCGCAAGCCGGGTGTCATGATGCAATTACAAGAGAAGAGGGCTTAAATTTAACTTCATATGCTTCTATTAGAAGTTTAGCATTAAAGGGTGATTTGGTTTCTTATATTACGACCACTAAAGCATCGAAAAGAATGCCACCACCACCACAACAACCTATGGATACGGCAAATATTAATTTAATTAAAAAGTGGATTGCCGAGGGAGCTAAAAATACCATTTGTAATACCGGTAATTGTGATACCAACAATGTAGCCTATGGTAAACATATTGTACCTCTAATAAATACTTATTGCAAAGCTTGCCATAATACAAGTAATAAACAGGGTAATATAAATTTAGATAACTATACAGATGTGAAAAACCAGACACTTACCGGGCATTTAATTTGTTGTATAACCAATGCGGGCTGTAAGTTTATGCCACAAGGAGGCGCTATGCTAAGTACTTGTAATATCAGAAAAATAGAAATTTGGGCGGCTAATAATTGTCCTCAATAACAAAACCTTTTTACCAGGCTTTAGACTCTTTGCTCCAAAATTCAACCCTTACTCCTGCACTTTGTACATTTTGTAAAATATCATCACGCATATTTTGTTCTAGTGTAAAAACATGAATACCCTGTTGTTTAAATTTTATGCGGGGTTTAAATTGTAATTGGTAACTGTATAAATTACCCAAACTATTACCTAGCCATTTCCCCCTGTCGTCAGCTAAAACAAATTCTACACGCTCTTTACTTACCGATTTATCGGGTAGCGTTTCGCTAACCCACATAAATAAATTGCTGTACTTGTAGTCGCCATTAATACGCAGGTTAATAAACAGGTTATAATATTTAGTGGTATCAGCAATATTGATATCAAACTGTAAAGGCGTTTTGTAATCCCATGCTAAAGCTGGTATTTCTTTGTTTTCATCAAATAAACGCGTTTCATCCGCACAGGAAGTAATGATGAATGATACAACTAAAAAATAAAGTACAATAAAGGCTTGTTTACTCTTTTTTATCATTGGGTTTATTATTGGGTGGCCTGTTATTATTTTTGTTTTTATGGCGTGGCTTATGATGAGCAGGTTTATTAGGCCCACCCTTTTCTGCCGAAGCCGGACTGTTGTTATTTGGTTTTGCTTCTGCTTGTGCAGGCGCATTGTTATTAGGTTTGTTGTTGTTTGATTTATGATGGTTCCTGTTTTTATTTTTGTGGTGGTTATTGCGTTTTTTGTCTTTGTCGTCTAAACGCGTAACACTATCCATTCCCATATCATTTTTAAACTCCAGTTCTACCACTTTGTCTTTAACAGGGGCTTTGGTTTTTACTACTAAATCAGGTTTTATTCCTTCTTTGTTCTGGCTGATGTAATGGTTAACGGCTTCTACACCTAACTCAATCCATTCGCCACTTGTTTCCCCTGTCGGGGCAAAAAACAAAGTGCGTTTCAGTATATCCGATTTTACCTGACGGTAACGTAAATCGCCCGCAAACTCCAATATGGTATTGTCTTTTTCAGGAAAATCTTTAAGTGATTCCTGATAAACATCCAACTCATAGTTTAAGCAACATTTTAGCTTACCACATTGGCCTGAAAGTTTCAGTTGATTGATAGATAAATTTTGGTAACGGGCAGCATTGATATGAACCATTTTAAAATCGGTTAACCAGGTACTGCAACATAACTCGCGACCACAACTGCCTATAGCACCTAAACGACCTGCTTCCTGGCGGTAACCAATCTGCTTCATTTCTATACGTACTTTAAACTCATCTGCTAGTTTTTTTATGAGTTCCCTAAAGTCTACACGTTCTTCTGCGGTATAGTAAAAAGTAGCTTTTCTTCGGTCTCCCTGGTATTCTACATCGCTTAACTTCATGTTAAGGCCAAGCTGCAACGCGTGTGTGCGCGCCTTAAACATGGTTGGAACTTCAAGGTCCTTATTTTCTTTAAATCGTATCTCGTCCGTTTCGTTAGCTTTGCGGGTAATTTTTTTGATATGTTCACTCTCAGGTGTTAAACCTACTTTTTTCAATTGTAGTTTTACCAATTCACCTTTTAAATTAACTATACCAATATCGTAACCATTTTCCAGTTCAACTACAACAGTATCGCCATTGGTTATATCAAGGTTATGTACGTTTCTGTAATATTCTTTTCTGGTGCCTTTAAAACGTACTTCTACTACGTCAAAAGGTTTTGTATGTGGCGGCATTACTATGTCGCTTAACCAGTCGTATGTATTTAATTTATTGCACCCTCCGGTGCTACACCCTCCGCTTGAGCAGCCTCCCGTGCTGCATCCTCCGCTTGAACAACCCATTTACTTTTATTTATTATTAAATAATTAAACATCAAAAAATTTATAGTTTTTGTGGTATGCTAACTCCTCAAAAACACTATTAAAACAGTGCAAAAACAGTATTATTTTTTTGCTGTTACCTGTTGTAATTGTTTGCCAATATACATAGAAAGATTTAAATACATAATACGAACACTTGCATTACGTTCAACATGGAATATGGCTTCGTCTATAGCGGTTGAAATAAGTCCCAAATTATCAGGCGTAAATACACTGCTAAACTGATTAAGGAAAGCCAGTTCAGCCTCGCTGTTTTTACGTAATGACGCATGCCCGTATTTAAAAATAAAAGCAGAACGAATCATTTGGCTGCTGTAAGTTAAGAAACTCTTTACCTGTTCTCTTCCCGCATTGGCTAATCGGTCTACCACCAAACCCAATTCATCGGTTGCAGAACCATCCTTATTCATTTTATTGTAGGTATAAGCCTTACGCATCCAGTCAATAAATAAACTTAAATAATCATCGTGGTCAATATCAATTAAACGCAGGGCTAAATTGTAATTACCACTTACCAGGCGCGATAAAGCCTGTGCTTTGTTTGCATCTATATGGTGTTTTGTGGTTAAAGCCTGTTCTATATCATTATCGGTTATTTGAGGTACTTTTATTAACTGAGCTCTTGAAAGTATGGTGGCTAAAACTTTTTCTGTATCGTTAGCCACTAAAAGAATAAGGGTATTTTCCGGTGGTTCTTCTAAAAGCTTCAATAAAATATTGCCCTCATTTTTCATGTATTCGGGCATCCATATAATAATGGTCTTGTATTTAGCCTCGTAAGCTTTCAGGCTTAGTTTTCTAATAATGTCCCTACATTCATCAGCCGTAATATTTCCCTGTTTGTTTCCGGCACTATCCAACTTACTTAGCCAGTCAAAATCGTTCAGGTAAGGGTTTTCAATCAAAGCCTCCCTGAATTCGCTGATAAGGTCAACACTTAGTTTGGTTGGCGATATGGTAGGGTAGGTAAAATGTAAATCAGGGTGAATATATTTTTGGTATTTAACACAGCTTGAGCATTCTCCGCAACTATCTGTTTCACTCGCATTTAAACAGTTAATATATTGAGCGTAGGCAATGGCCAAGGCTAAATTACCACTTCCTTCGGCACCTAAAAAAAGTTGCGCATGGCTTATACGCCCCTCTTTAGTAGTTTGAATAAGTTTTTGTATTAAAGGCTTTTGCCCTACAATAGTTTTAAATTGCATTGCCTGCAAATAACAAAAAAATATTGCTAAGGGCAAAGCCTGCCATCCAAATAAATACGTTTATTATGAATTGATACTGTTTTATTTATTCAGTACCAATAAAGGAGTGGTAGTATGGTAGGTCATTTGCTTGCTAAAGCTGCGGTGAAACAACCTGTCAAAGAAACCTCGGTTGTGTTTGGCCAATACTACCATATCTATTTTTCGTGTTTCAATTTGCTGGTTAATGGCGTCTGTAATCTCCATATTTTCAACAGTAACAAGTTGAAAATCGCCTAATTCTTTTTTATGTTTCACAAAGAAACTTCCTTCTACATCAAAATAATGGTCATTTTCGGTTGCTACATGCAATACAGTTATATCAGCACCGTATAAATCAGCAAAATATTTTAATTGTGATAAAGTTGGAAATTCAGGTTCGTTATAGTCAGACGAATACAATACATGTTTAAAGGCTGTTGAAGTGGCAGAGGGAGGAACAATAAAAACCGGTACTTCGGATTTGCCTACTACTGATGCCGCATTGCTTCCTATTAATACAGATTCAATACCGCTGGAACCTGTGGTTCCCATAATGATTAAATCAACGTTGTTGCTCTCGGAGAAATCAATAATGGCGTTGCTTACAAATGAACCTATTGCTTTATGTGTTTTATATTTTATTTGACTTGGCTGTAAAGTTTTACTTTCTAACGTTTTAAAGTTTTCATCAGTAAAATTTTCTGCTTCTTCAATAAAAACTTGGTAATTATCCATTGGATAGTTAACGTCAACAATGGGTATATTTTGAATATGCAATACATGCAAAGTTGCATTTGTTTTTTTGCATAAATCAATGGCAAATGTCAGTGCATTGTTAGCTACTGATGAAAAATCTGTCGGGAAAAGAATATTGTTAAGCATGGCTGAAAATGTTTATTAAGTCAAAGGTAACTAACAATGAGCCATAAACAAGTTGTCTAAGTGTTAAATTTAGGTTGATTGTTTTCAGTATAAAACCTAACTAAAAACAATTTTTACTGCTTAGATGCTAAATATTCAATATAGCTTTTAATATGCCTGTCTTTTTTGGTAGGGTATATGTCGTCAATAGTAACCATAATACCCGTTTCTTCTACATAGCCAAAGTGGCTGTTTACTGCAGTTCCAAAGGTTTTCATGGTTGGACTCAGGTTCATATAATTGTTAAACAAGGGTGGAATATACTCGCCCAGCGAACGAACCATTTTGTTCAGGTATAAATGCCCTTCTTTAAATGGTAAACCTTTTATGTTTTTTAAAAATTCGGTGCAATCTGTTTCCGTTTTTAAAGGGTTAGGTATTACAACCAAACCATCTTTTTCCGGGAAATAATAATCCATGAAAGCCAATATATAATCTCGGGCTTCTTTACTGAAATGCTGGTAGTTGGTTACCTTGCCAAAAAAGTATTTTATGTGCGGATGTAAAACGGTTAGCGCGCCTAAGCCATCCCATAAATTATCCAAGCTGAACAAGCCTTTTCTATTGTCAAGCGAGGGTTGATATTGGGGCTGAACAAAACTTCTGCCCAACTCTATGGTATATGGAAAGTAATCTTTTTTTAGCTTATCACTATAGCTGAAAATTTCAGCTGTTGACAAATGATAATTGCCATCTTCATCTACCACATCATTGCATAATGCATAACGGTAACCGCCTACTATTTCTTCATCTTCAGGATTCCAAACTATTAATTGTTTGTATGCATACTGGCCATTATCGTGTTCGTCAATGTCAGCACTTTTACCTGAACCGCCTCCGGCTTCTCTGAATGAAATTTCGCGCAAACGACCTACTTCAAGCATAAGATTAGGCGCAGTCGTTCCATCAAAAATATATATTTCGTTAGTAATATTGTTGGTGGGTCTTACAAAGCGTTCAGCCGTAAGTTCGCTTTTTAGCAGGGCTCTATCTATTTTATCAACTATTTGCTGCATCAATCTTATAATAGGTGCAAGATGTAAAAAATATTTGCATTTTATAGGCTAATGATAAAAATATTAAAAATTAAATAGGCTTTCTGTTTCAATAAGTAAGGCTAATATAACTTATACTCTTGTTTACTAAATATATATCCGAAAAAAGAATTCAAACTTATGCTATTCAAAGCGGGCCTGCTTATTGTCTTTTAGTTCATAGATAAAATGTTTTAGCTTCTGTGCCCATTGGTAGGTGTTTTTATTTTTGTTAAAAGTAGCAGCAGGTATAGGTTTTCCAAAAGTAAAATTAATGGTTTTGCCTTTTTGCTTAAACATTTCATCGGGTAAAAAAAACATTTCCAGATTGGCTTTTATACCTAACCATTTTCTGATAATGGCTATGTTATAAAACTTATTGCTGTTACGTGCATCAATATAAGTGGGAATAACAGCTAGCTGGTTTTTAATGGCCTGGTTAATAAAACTTTTTTGCCAGGGTAAATCTATAATCTTTCCTTTTTGTTTCCGGCTGCACAAACCTGCCGGAAATATTAAAATACAGTTGCCTTCAGCATAAAGCTGTTCAATTCTCAGCAGGTTGTTTTTAGTATTGGTACCGTGTTTATTTACCGGTATAAATATTTCTTCCAGACTTTTAAACTGCATCAGCAGGTCATTTACAATAAACTTTAAATCGCTGCGTACTTTGCCTACTTCAGCTATAAAAGCCAAGCCATCTGCACCACCAATAGGATGATTGGCGGCTATAATAACGCCTCCTGTTTTAGGAATATTTTCTATACCCGTAGAGGCAGACCGAGCGCCAAGTGCAGCAATAGCATTAGTGCCAAATGCAATGCCACTGCTATGTTCGTTGGCTGCAACAAATTCGTTTATTTCGTCCTGATGTATGGTTTTTTTTATCCAACGCAATAAAAAGCCCGGCAATAGTTTATACAATTGCGGATTTTTATCTTTAAAAGCCTTGTCTATATCTATCATTTAGTTCTATAATTTGCCGGAGGCTGGCTGCCTTTTGCCAGAAGCCTTACTTATTCATCAAATCTTCAATGTGATCAGCTTCAATCGGAATATGTGCCATTAAATCATCACAACCGGTTTCAGTAATTAGTATTTCGTTTTCTAAACGGATACCAATGGCTTCTTCCTTAATATAAATTCCCGGTTCGCAGCTAAAAGTCATACCCGCTTTCATAGGCTCGTAACGCATGCCTACATCATGTACATCAATACCTAAAAAGTGGCTGGTTCCATGCATAAAGTACCTTTTATAAGCAGGCCAGTTCGGGTTTTGTTTGGCTATATCATCAGCTGTAAGTAAGCCTAGTTTTACCAATTGCTCCTCCATAATTAAACCTACCTGTGCCTGGTATTCCATTAACATAACACCCGGTTTCAATAATTTTTTTGCTTCGTTCATTACATGCAATACGGCATTGTATACTTGTTTCTGACGAGGGGTGAATTTACCGTTTACCGGCAAAGTCCTTGTCATATCGCTTGCATAGTTGGCATAATCGGCACCACTGTCAATCAGAATAATATCGCCATCTTTACATTGCTGGTTGTTGTCGTTATAATGCAAAATACAAGAGTTTTGTCCGCTGGCTACAATAGGTTGAAACGAATGTCCGTTGCCTCTGTTGCTTATATATGTATGAATAATTTCCGCTTCAATTTCGTATTCCCAAACGCCTGGTTTTATGAATTTAAAAAGCCTGTGAATCATTTTTTCGCTCAAGCCAATAGCAGTGTTCATCAATGCCAACTCGTATTTAGATTTGATAGAGCGCAAACGTTGCACAATAGGTGCAGCACGTTCAAAATTATGCAAAGGGTATTTTTCGCGCATGCTTTGGGCAAAGCGCAAATCTTTGTAAGGAGTAGTTACAGTGCTGCGGTCGTTTTCGTTTAAGCTTAAATAAATGTTTTGTGCATAGTTAATGGCAGGGCGAATTTTGGCTTCAAAATCATCCAGCCAGAATACGTTGGCTATGCCACTTACTTCCTGAGCCTGAGCTTGGGTAAGCTTGTAACCATTCCAGGTTACCATTAAATCGCTGGTTTGTTTTATAAACAAAGCTTCGCGCAATTCAGGTGTCGGGCTATCAGGATAAATAACCAAAATGCTTTCTTCCTGGTCTATTCCGCTCAAATAAAAAATATCGCTGTTTTGTTTAAACTTATGCGTAGCATCACCATTCCACGGATGCTCATCGTTGGAGTTAAAAATGGCAATGCTGTTTGGTTTTAATTGTTTTATAAAATTAGCTCTGTTTAACTTAAAAAGCTCGTTGTTAATAGGACCGTATTTTTGCATAATCTGCTGTAGTTATAAGTTGCGAATTTATTTTAATTTTTGAAATGAACACATTTGATTTTTTGAGTGGTTATTTTTAGGAAAATGGAATTAGTAATTACTTAAATTTAACCAATGAGGTTCCAAAATTATATGAATAGACAGTGGAATTAAGTTTTTTTTAAAAACTATCAGTAAGAGTTTCAACAGCGCAACTTGTTGATATTTATCCAAGCTTGAACAAGGCGTTTGCAATGGCAGCAATTGTTTTTAATAGGTTCCAAACAGATTAATTTTGCGAAACAATAATGTGGATTATCATAAAGATAAATTGTAATAACAGTTTTTATAGCTCCTTCATTTTTCCATGAATTTTATAATTCCTTTCTTTATTTATGTAATAATTTTTTAGATTTATCTTTAACCTTTGGGCATACCTTTTATCTTTTACCAACTTGAATCAATGAAAAAACAGCAAAAGAATTGGCATTTAGTTCCGCTTACTGAAATAACAAAATTATTAAGCACCAAACCTGAAGGCTTAACCAATGCCATTGCGTTGCAACGTTTAACAGAATTTGGAAAAAACCAGTTGGTGGATAAAAAGAAAAAAACGGTTTGGAACATGATTTTGAATCAGCTTAAAGATTTTATGATTCTGATACTTTTTGCAGCAGCTGTTATTTCTGGTATTTTGGGCGATTTAACAGATACCATCATCATATTTGCCATTATCATTATTAATGCAATTGTTGGATTTATTCAAGAATACCGAGCCGATAAAGCCATTGAAGCATTGAAAAAAATGGCAGCCAGTAATGCAAAGGTAATCCGTGAAAATAGAACCATTGAAATTCTTTCATCAGACTTGGTTCCGGGTGATGTGTTATTGCTGGAAGCGGGAAATATTATAGCAGCAGATATTCGTTTTTTTGAAACACATCAGCTTAAAGTAGATGAATCGGCCTTAACTGGTGAATCGGAAAATGTGGAAAAATATCCCGAAGAATTGCCCGAAGGTGATTATGCCTTAGGAGATAGAACTAATATTGGTTTTAAAGGTACTTTTATAACAAATGGAAGAGCCCTTGCTTATGTGTTGGAGACAGGAATGAATACAGAACTAGGTAGCATTGCTAGAATGATTCAAACCGATGAAACTGGTACACCTTTGCAAAAAAGACTGGATGCTTTTGGTAAAAGATTATCGGTAGTTATTTTAATTATTTGTGCTATCATTTTTGGTTTTGGTTTGTTTCGTGGTGAAAACATTTTAACCATGTTACTTACCGCTATTTCGCTAGCAGTAGCTGCTATTCCGGAGGCTCTGCCAGCCTTGGTAACTATTGCACTTGCTTTAGGTGCAAAACAATTGGTAAAAAGTAAAGCCTTAATAAGAAAACTACCAGCTGTAGAAACACTAGGTTCTGTTAATGTAATTTGCACGGATAAAACGGGAACACTTACATTAAATAAAATGACGGTAGAGGAAGTTTTTGAAACATCAGACAAAAGTTTTAACACAGTTTTTGGTAGTGAAAATTCATTGTTTAGTGCTATGGCCTTAAACAATGATGTGTCAAAAAATAAAGAGGGCGATTGGATTGGCGATTCAACCGAGGTGGCTATGGTGCAATATGCTTTTGATAAAAATTTTGAGAGAAAATCCTTAGAAAATAAATTTAAAAGATTGGCTGAAATTCCTTTTGATTCTACCCGAAAATGTATGACTACTTTTCATCAAACCGAAAGCGGAGTAATTGCTATTACCAAAGGTGCGGTGGAAATTTTATTGAAAAAACTTTCAAAAAATCAAATGAAAGAAGCGAAAGATTTTGAATCAGATGCTAACAAAATGGCAGAACAAGGTTATCGAGTTTTGGCTTTTGCCATGAAAAAATTTGAAACCATGCCAACGGATTTGAAAGCGGAAGATATAGAAACATCGTTAACTTTGGTAGGTTTTGTAGGATTAATGGATCCACCTAGAGAAGAAGCAAAAAAGGCTATTGAACAATGTAAAAAAGCCGGAATTATTACTGTAATGATTACAGGTGATCATAAATTGACTGCTCAATCTATTGCCAAACAATTAGGTATTATCAGTTCTGATGAAGATAAAATATTAAGTGGTGCTGAATTGGAAGATTTAAGTAAAAGCCAGTTTAAAAAAATAGTAGAAAGCGTAAGAGTTTATGCAAGGGTAAATCCGGAACAAAAATTACAAATTGTAAAAGCTTTGCAAGAAAAAAATAATTATGTAGCTATGACTGGTGATGGGGTAAATGATGCGCCTGCTCTTAAAAATGCTGATATTGGCATAGCCATGGGCATAAATGGAACAGAGGTTTCGAAAGAGGCTTCTCACATGATATTATTGGATGATAATTTTTCAACCATTGTGAAAGCAGTTAAACATGGCAGACGAGTTTTTGATAATATTTTAAAGTTTATCAAATACATTATGACAGGTAATTCAGGTGAAATTTGGGCTATTTTTTTAGCACCATTTTTAGGTTTACCAATCCCATTATTGGCTATTCATATTCTATGGATTAATTTAATTACAGATGGATTACCAGGGCTTGCACTTGCATCGGAACCAGCCGAAAAAAACATTATGAACAGACCACCCAGAAATGCTAAACAAAATATTTTTGGTGGAGGTATGGCTATTCATATTTTGTGGGTAGGGTTTTTAATTGGCGCAACTACACTTGGACTCCAAGCCTGGGCTATTTATAGTGGTAAAACACATTGGCAAACCATGGCATTTTCAGTGCTTTGTTTTAGTCAACTAGGGCAAGCCATGGCCGTACGTTCGGAACAGGAATCCATCTTTAAAATTGGTATTTTTTCAAATAAACCCATGCTTTTGGCTATATTAATAACTGTTGGTCTTCAATTGTTGGTTATTTATCTTCCTTTTCTAAATAATGTATTTAAAACACAACCGTTAACTTTTTTAGAATTAGCTATTACTATTACAGTTTCAAGTATTGTTTTTTGGGCAGTAGAAATAGAGAAAAGAGTGAAAAAGGTTAGAATGGCTAAAAATTAAGTATGCAGTTTTTTGTCATAGGGATATGTCACATTTCCCTTAATACCATCCAACAATTTATCATACACTCAATGTCACACTCGCATTGCCACCATCAAACTGGCCTGCAGGGTTGTATTTGGTAATTTTAACAGTAATGTTGGCTAAATGATTGTAGTCAGTTTTTAGCTGTGTAAGAATACCGGCTGCTACTGTTTCAATAAAATCCCTGGGTTGCTCCATTTCTTTTTTTACAATGGCAAATACCTTTTCATAGTTCAATACATCCTCAAGCGTTTTAAAGCTTTTGTTGTTGTTTACATTTTCACTCAAAGTAACATCTACCCTGAATTTACCCCCATTTACCTTTTCATAATCGTATAATCCGTGGTAGGCAAAAAATTCAAGGTTCTCTAAACAGGTTTCTACTTTCATGAGGTTATTAAATAATGGAACAAAAAAACTATTTTCGCAGCACAATAAAAAACCGCCTGCTTTTGCCCAAAACACCATAAGCAGCGGTTAAACAAATAAAAACAATGACAACGAACGCACAAGAATTCACAAAAGCCAACAAGCAAGATGTTTACAACCATCCAGATTATTATTTATTGGATGAATTATTGAGTGAAGAACATAAATTAATTCGCAGCGCAGTACGCGATTATGTAAAAAAAGAATTGTCGCCCATTATTGAAGATGTGGCACAAAAAGCAGTATTCCCTGTTCACATGGTTAAACAATTGGGCGAGTTAGGTTGCTATGCGCCACAATTACCAATTGAATACGGCTGCGGAGGAATGGATTATATTACTTATGGTATTATGATGCAGGAATTAGAGCGTTGCGATTCAGGTGTACGTTCTACTGCTTCGGTACAGGGAAGTTTAGTAATGTACCCAATTTATAAGTTTGGTAGCGAAGAGCAAAAACACAAATATTTACCCAAATTAGCCAAAGGCGATTTATTAGGTTGCTTCGGTTTAACAGAGCCTAACCATGGTTCAGATCCGGGTGGAATGACCACCAATTTTAAACCTGCCGGTGATGGTAAACACGTTATTTTAAATGGCGCTAAAATGTGGATTTCCAATTCACCTTATGCTGATATAGCAGTAGTTTGGGCCAAAAATGAAAACGGAAAAATTAAAGGTTTAATTGTGGAGCGTGGAATGGAAGGTTTTACCACTCCGGAAACACATAATAAATGGAGTTTACGTGCCAGTGCTACCGGTGAGTTAGTATTTAACGATGTAAAAGTTCCGGTTGAAAATATATTACCGGGTGTAGAAGGATTAAAAGGTCCTTTGACTTGCTTAAACTCTGCCCGCTATGGTATTAGCTGGGGTGCTTTAGGAGCTGCTATGGATTGCTACGATACAGCATTGCGTTATAGCAAAGAGCGTATTCAGTTTGGTAAACCAATTGCAGGTTTCCAATTGCAACAAAAAAAGTTAGCTGAAATGATTACTGAAATTACCAAAGCCCAATTGCTAACCTGGCGCTTAGGTGTTTTAATGAACGAAGGCCGCGCTACTCCGGCACAAATAAGTATGGCTAAACGTAACAATGTTGATTTGGCATTGAATGTAGCACGTAATGCACGTCAAATGTTAGGTGGTATGGGTATTACAGGTGAGTACCCGATTATGCGCCACATGATGAATTTAGAATCGGTAGTAACTTACGAAGGAACACACGATATACATTTATTAATTACAGGATTAGATATTACAGGCGAAAATGCTTTTGCATAAACAGCTTTAAAACTACATAAATAAAAATCCCATCTGCCTTATTAAGTTGGGATTTTTTTATGCAAAATTTTTACCTGTTCAGAATCCCATTAAATAGTAATTTTGTTACAATGAAAAAGGTTGGAATTGTTTTATCAGGCGGTGGGGCCCGTGGTTTTGGACATTTAGGTGTTTTAAAAGCATTAGAAGAAATTGATATTACGCCATCCATTATGGCTGGCAGCAGTGCCGGAGCTATTGTGGCTGCTTTTTATTCAGCCGGATATGGTTCGGAAGAAATCATTGAAATAGCCCGCAAAGGAAACTTCTTTAGCATGTCAAACCTGACCTTACATAAGTCATCAGGTTTCTTTACCATGAAATCATTTGAGGAAATTTATTTAAAGTGTTTCCCGAAAGATTTAATTGAAACCTTACCCATACCTGTTTGTATAGCGGCAACCGATATAATAAAAGGAAAAACCAAGTATTTTACCAAAGGTAGTTTATCCAAAGCATTGATGGCTTCCTCTTGTTTGCCATTGGTTTTTGAGCCTATTCAAATAAACGATAATATATATTTAGATGGTGGTATTTTGAATAACCTTCCGGTAGAAGCCATAGTAGGTAAATGTGACTTTACTATTGGGGTACATGTGAATGAAATGAGCCCTAAGCTAGCCGACTTTAAACTAAAGGATATGGTGGACAGAAGCTTTCACCTGACCATGAGTAAAACAGTTTATGATAAAGTAAGCCAGTGCGATTTATTTATTGACCCGCCCAATATGAGCAGGTTTGGTATGTTTGAAGTACAAAAAGCAGAAGAAATATTTTTGTTCTGTTACCATTACACCAAAGATTTGCTCAACCAAAAGGAAGTATTTGATTGCATAGAAGATTTGGTGTAAAGGGTACTGATAATAGAATTAACAAAAAGTAAAAGTATCCCCATCAAATAAACCTTTATCGCTTAACTTTAAGTGTGGAATAACCAGTAAAGCCATAAACGATAAACTCATAAACGGAGCCTGTAAGGTTGAACCCAAAACCTGTTTGGTAAAAAGGTCCAGCTCCGTATAATTTTTGGAAACAAGCCAGGCATTCTCATTACTCATTAATCCTGCAACAGGTAAAGGCAATACTTTTTTAACGGTAGCGTTAACCGCACTCAGGCCGCCTCTGCTCTCTATTATTAAATTAACGGCATTACATATACTTTCATCATCAACACCCACCACAATTATATTATGGCTATCGTGTGCCACTGAGCTGGCTATAGCGCCTTGTTTTAAGCCAAAGTTTTTTACATAAGCTAAAGCAATAGGTGCTTCTGTATACCTATTGATAACAGCTATTTTTAAAATATCGTTTTCCTTGTTTATTAATTCTTGTGCAACCTCCAGTTTATTAGTAATTAACTGGCCATCTATACACTCAATAACCAATTCTCTTTCTTTAGGCGTATGGGTAAAATCAGCAGGTTTTTTAGGTGTACACTCAAACTGATTGATTGGTTCAATCTCTACCGGCTTAATAAACGATTGACCATTATCAGCTACCAATAGACCTTTAATATAAGTTTGGTCAATATGAAACTGTTTTAAATCGCGGGTAATAATAAAATCAGCCCAGTCGCCTACTTTTAAAGTACCAATATCCAGTTTGTAGTGTTCAACAGGGTTAATGCAGGCAACGCGCAATACTTTAAACAAATTGTGTCCTTGGGCAATGGCCCTGGCTACTAACTGGTTTATATGGCCCAATTCCAATGCATCGGCATGCTTATCGTCACTGCAAAACATCAACATGTCAGCGTATTTATCCATTAATGGAATGAGTGCTTCAAAGTTTTTAGCAGCACTGCCTTCCCGTATAATTACTTTCATGCCATGCTCCATTTTAAACAAAGCTTCTTCATAAGTAAAACATTCGTGGTCGGTGCTTATTCCGGCATTAATATATTGTATGGCTGTGTTACCTGTTAATCCCGGAGCATGCCCATCAATAGGTTTTTGGTATTGTTGGGCAGCTTTAATTTTAGCCATTACTTCGGCATCGTTATGCAAAACACCCGGAAAATTCATCATTTCAGATAAATAACGAATTTCAGGCCGGGCTAAAAGTTGTGATACTTCTTGTGCGTCTAGCCTGGCACCAGCTGTTTCAAAAGCAGTGGCGGGAACGCAGCTGGGGGCACCAAAATTAAAGTAAAAGGGTACCTGCTTAGCATTATCAATCATAAACTCCACTCCGGCCAATCCCAATACATTCGCTATTTCATGCGGGTCACTAACTGTACCAACCGTACCATGTAAAACCGCCATACGGGCAAATTCACTTGGTACCAGCAAGCTGCTTTCTATATGCACATGCGCATCAATAAACCCCGGTAAAATATACGTATCAAGCTGCTCGTTAATGGCATTTATAGCAGTAATTTTCCCTCCATCAACAGTTATTAAGGCAGCATATATTTGTTGATTACCTATGTCAATAAGGTTGGATTTTATTTGCATGTGGCTATTTGGTTTGTGGCAGCAAATTAATGTTTTACCGTATAAATTAGGGCAATAAAAAACCCATTTAGCAAAACACTAAATGGGCTCTTTTATGATTGTTTTTTGAATTAGAATCTTTCGAAATTAGAGAAGAAGAAAGAAGCTTCACCTGCTGCATTCTCATCACTATCGCTACCGTGTATTGCATTGGCTTCAATTGAATCAGCGTATAAGTTACGGATGGTTCCCGGTTCAGCTTTTTTAGGGTCAGTTGCACCAATTAAATTTCTGAAGTCAGCTACTGCATTTTCTTTTTGTAATACAGCTGCTACAATAGGACCACTGGTCATAAAGCTAACTAAGTCTTTAAAGAAAGGGCGTTCACGGTGAATACCGTAGAACTCACCTGCAGTTTTCTCAGTTAAGTGAATATATTTCATAGCTACAATTTTGTAACCTGCTGAAGTAATATGATCTAAAATTTTACCGATATAACCATTTGCTACTGCATCAGGCTTAATCATTGTGAATGTTATATTGCTCATTGTATTTCTTTGAATTTTTGCGCTGCAAATGTATCTATAATACCCTTTACGAACAAGCTAAATCACATTTATAATGGCATTATTTTTTAAATAAATTATCATAAATATAACATGAGCAATTTTACCGGGCATAAAAAAACCCTGAAAAGTTACTTTCAGGGTTTAGCATTCTATTAAATAGTGATTAGTATCTGTACATTTCAGCTTTGAAAGGACCTTCCACTTTTACACCAATATACTCAGCTTGTTTAGCATCTAACTTAGTTAATTTAGCACCAATGTGCTCTAAGTGTAAGTAAGCCACTTTTTCATCTAGGTGTTTAGGTAATACGTAAACTTTGTTTTCGTATTTATCGCTGTGGTTCCATAATTCAATTTGAGCTAAAGTTTGGTTTGAGAATGAATTACTCATTACAAAACTTGGGTGACCCATAGCACAACCTAAGTTAACCAAACGGCCTTCAGCTAAAATAATAATTTCATTACCGTCTACGTTATAAACATCAACCTGAGGTTTGATAGTGTCTTTACTTGCACCGTAATTGCTGTTTAACCAAGCCATGTCAATTTCATTGTCAAAGTGACCAATGTTACAAACGATAGATTTATCGCGCATAGCTTTGAAATGACGGTCAGTAATAATATTTACGTTACCTGTAGCAGTAACAAAAATGTTAGCACGGCCACAAGCTTCTTCCATAGTTACTACTTCAAAACCATCCATTGCAGCTTGTAAAGCACAAATTGGGTCGATTTCAGTAACCAATACGCGTGCACCAGCACCACGTAAAGACTCAGCAGAACCTTTTCCTACATCACCGTAACCAGCAACAACAGCTACTTTACCAGCCATCATAATATCAGTTGCTCTGCGGATAGCATCAACCAATGATTCTTTACAACCGTATTTGTTATCAAATTTCGATTTAGTAACCGAATCATTAACGTTGATAGCAGGCATTACTAAAGTACCTTTTTTCATACGCTCGTATAAACGATGAACACCGGTAGTAGTTTCTTCTGATAAACCTTTGATATCTTTAGTTAATTCAGGGTAACGGTCAAAAACCATATTGGTTAAATCGCCACCGTCATCTAAAATCATATTTAATGCTTTACCGCCTTCAAAGGCAAATAAAGTTTGCTCAATACACCAGTCAAACTCTTCTTCGTTTTGACCTTTCCAGGCATAAACCGGAATGCCGGCAGCAGCAATAGCAGCAGCAGCGTGATCTTGAGTTGAGAAAATATTACATGAACTCCAGGTTACTTCAGCACCTAAAACTTTAAGTGTTTCAATTAACACGGCAGTTTGAATAGTCATGTGTAAGCAGCCAGCAATACGAGCACCTTTTAACGGTTGTTGAGGGCCATATTCTTTTCTGATTGACATTAAACCCGGCATTTCTGCTTCGGCTAATTTAATTTCTTTGCGGCCCCACTCGGCTAAACTGATGTCCTTTACTTTATAAGGAGCTACTGATTTTGTTTCTGACATATTATTTTTTAATTTATAAGTATCTTATTTTGATGCAAAAATAGTATAAAATGACACTTATGGAAATTTGATTTTAATTGTTTTACAAATTGTCACGTAAAATTCCTGCATTTGAAATAACGGCTTTACCGGATAAATTGTTTTAAAGTTAAATTAAATGACAATTAGACTTATTTAAACTATTTGGAAACAAAATTGTAAAATTGCAGTTACCTAATTATATAAAATTAAATAAAAATAATATGCCATATCCAGAAATGTTAGTAGCCCCAATGCGTCAGCAGTTAGTTGATGCGGGTTTCAAATCATTAATGACTGCCAGCGAAGTAGAAGACGCTATGAAAAATACAGAGGGAACCCAGTTAATGGTTTTCAATTCAGTTTGCGGATGTGCTGCAGGAACTGCACGCCCGGGAGTCATGAAAGCCATTAAAGAATCAAGTAAAGTACCTAACCAGTTATTGACGGTATTTGCAGGTCAGGAAGTAGAAGCAGTTGCTAAAGCCCGTGAGTTTATAGCGCCATACCCACCTTCATCACCTTCAATCGGCTTGTATAAAAATGGCGAGCTGGTTCATTTTGTGGAACGCCACAATATTGAAGGCAGAAGTGCCGATATGATAGCAGAACATTTAAAAGCAGTGTTTGAAGAGTACTGCTAATTTAACCGACATTAAAAACAGAAAAGTCTGATAAATTCAAATTTGTCAGACTTTTTTTTAACAATACAGCCTATTAAGTTCTCATTTTCAATACAAAATGCAGTTGTAAAAAATAAATCTTGCTCAATAAAGGTTTCAAATTATATTTGCCACGCATTTTGGTTTTGAGAATAATAATATAGTTTATTTAAAAAATTAAAAGGGAATTAGGTGAAAAACCTAAACAGTACCCGCTGCTGTGAGTATCTCAATTTTAGTGAAGGCTAAAATTAATTTTTATTTCCACTCTTTGTCACTATCGTAGTAACGATGGGAAGACCGAATAAAAATGATACGAGTCAGAAGACCTGCCATATGCAAAAAAATATTGTAGCTTTCGGGAATAAAAGCGTGCAGTGGTTTCGAATCAATAAATACTTTAAAAAGATTTATCATCGGTATCATTACTCAACTTAGTTTGATAGGCTGATTCTATCTTATTAATTGTTTTCCCGGCTACACCTGTTTAATTTTTTGAAATGAAAAAATATTGTTGTGTAGTGGTAGGTATTTTATT
>CAYTWI010000019.1:0-40034 GCA_964442045.1 uncultured Bifidobacterium sp. | reverse complement strand
TTACAGGTGGCTATTTACTCCTAATACGGTAAGCTTTACAGGTGGAACAAATGCATCTACTAAAAACCCTAAAGTTATATTTAATGCAAAAGGTAATTATACTGTTGCTTTAACTGCTACTTACGGTACAAGCCAGGTAACTGCCACCAAAGCTGCTTATGTAAGTGTGCAAAGTGTAGGTGTAAATACGGTAGCTGATTTTACTAAAACTATTAAAATATATCCTAATCCGGCTAAAGAAATTATTTTTATTCAAGCTGATATCAATATACTGGATGCAAAAATTAACCTGATAAATGTATTGGGAAAAAATACGAACGCTGCCGTTGAGTTTGAAGGCAGCAGCAAAGCAAGCATTGATATAAGCAATTTGCCTAAAGGTATTTATTTTGTTAAAATAGATGATGGTAAACAATTGAATGTAACCAAAAGATTGATTGTTGAATAGAACAATGTTATTGTAATAACCGGAAATAAAAAGCAACGCATTTGTGTTGCTTTTTTTATGTTGTATCTCGACTACGCTCGATAACCATGTGCGCTCGATAATCTTTTATGCTGGAAGCTCTGCTGATAATTGTGAAGACTCTATGACTATATGCATAAAAAAAGCCATCTTATACAGACGGCTTTTTTGTTATAATGGAAATTAAATAAACTTATTGTTTAATAAATTTCATGGTTGATCTTTTATCGTTATTGCTGCAAATAACAAAGTATTGGCCATTGGGTAATGTAGCTACATCAATGGTTTGAAACTCGTTGAATGCATTGTTTTGTTTTTCTATTACGAGCATGCCTTTGTTATCGTATACCTGAATTTGTTTTACTGCTTCAAATGATTCAATGGTTAGTTTATCGCTTACCGGATTTGGATAAAGCACAAAACGTAAATCGCCATTGTACTCATTAATAGAGGTGGTGCCTTTGGCTTTAATTACTATTTTAAACCAATCGTTATTCTGAGGGCCTACTATCTGAATTTTATATAGACCTGTGCCGGTAGTTTTTGTTTTAATTAATCCACTGGTTTCTTCATCGCTAAGGTCTACGGGTACATCGTTAAAGTAACATTCTTTAATGCTTATATCGCTGCATGGTGATGTAAAATGAAGGCCTAAACTATCAATATCGCTATCAACAGTTAAATAAATAATGCCGTTTACCGCTTGTGATTTAAGCTGGCTCCAGGTCATGTTTTTGCCGGTAAATCCAACCTGTATATCGCATGCTGCATAAGCAGCTGATAAGCCAATCAGATTCCCTAAAATTAAACTGTAAAATACTCTCTTCATAAGTTTAGTTTAAATACCTATAACAAATTAAATAAATTATTTCCGAAATAACTAATAATCAGACCTTGCTAACTAAAAAAAATATAAACAGGGTATTCCGGCTTAAAAATAAGTGAGTGTGTGTATTGAAAATAACTGGTTGAATGGAGGCCTGAAAGCTAAAGGTGAGCGTTTTGTTTTTCCGCATTGCAGGTGCCCTCGTCTGTAATCAATGTTTATTTTTACTTTTATACTTTGTGCATTTGTTTTTGGGTGTGAGGCGGATTACTGACCTTGGTAGCAGGAAAACGAAGGTGTTGGTGCATGCAACGGATGTGGGTGATAAGCTGACTGGGGATGCTTGTGCTGAGTTATTGGAGGTGGCGGGTGTGGAGCATTATAGTGACGGGGATGGTGACCTGACTATATTGGGTATTAAAAGGAGTAATTATACTTTGGTAGTTGGTAAGGGGGAACTGAGGGCGCGTATGAGATTTGGTATTATGACGGGGGAGCAGTTGCGGTTGAAGGTGGTGTTGGTGGGTAGTATGTGTTGTGGGCCGTGTGCTTTGCCCACGGTTACCGATATATGACCCCGATGGGGTCTGGGCTTGAGGGATTAATTGGATTTCCGTGGGTGTTACCCACGGTCTATTGATATTATGCCTTTCCGGGTAGTGTTGGTATTGTTTATATAAATTTAATCAAACGATTGAGTAGGGCGGGCGGAGATATCGCGGATGGCTTCGTAATCGGCTTCGGTTATATCGTTAAAGAAGTAGTTGATGGGGTTTACTTTTTTGGCTCCTTTTACTACTTCGTAATGTAAGTGGGGGGCGGTTGATGTACCTGTATTTCCCACGTAGCCAATTAACTCGCCACGTTTTACTTTTTGGCCTTCGTATACTTCTATGCTGCTTAAATGTCCGTAAAGGCTTTGGTAACCAAAACCGTGGTTTATAATAATGTGGTTACCATAACCGCGGCCTTCGTATTTGGCAAAACTGATTTTACCGTTTCCTGTAGCATATACGGGTGTGCGGGTAGGGGCTGTAAAATCTATGCCTGAATGGAATTTAGTAGTTTTGTAAATAGGATGTATTCTATACCCAAAACCCGAAGCAATACGTTTTAAATCTTTATTGGCTATAGGCTGAATAGCGGGTATGGAAGCTAAGAAATCGCTTTTGTTGTCGGCTAATTTTTTTAATTCGTCAAACGATTTGGCTTGTGTTTCGGCTAAATCACTGAGTTGCTCTACTTTTTTGTTTAAATCATTAATCAGTAAAGCATCGTCAAAACCTTCGGCCAGCTTGTATTTTTTTTCGTTCTCGTTCAGCTTGGGTTTAAAGCTAACCGGGTCTGCTTCAAATATAGTTCTGTAAATTTGAGCATCGCGCTCCTGTAACTCGCCTAATACGCCACTTAATTCGTTAATCCGGTTCTGAATTCTGCGTAATTGTTCTTTGTATTGTTTGTTTTCGCGTTGCAGTATTTTTTCTTTTGGGGAGTCGATAAAACTGTAAAGTGCTAATACCATGATGGCTCCGGAAACAATAGAGGCTGATAAAAACCCAAAAACACGCCAAATTACCGTGGTAAAACTGGTGCGAACTTTTTCAAAGTCTAGCTTATTGGGATTGTAAAAGTATTTTATCTTTGCCACGCTAATTTTTTAGTGAACAAACTATATGAAACCAAAAAAGTGTAACTGATTGGTGTAATATTGCTCATTACTGAGGAGGCGAAAATATTAATTTAAAGCAATTTTTTAGCATTCGTAGCATAGAATTTTATAATATACATGACATCAGCAGAGATACGTAAACAGTTTTTGGATTTTTTTGCCAGTAAAGGCCACACCATAGTTCCTTCGGCACCCATTGTAGTAAAAAACGACCCCACATTGATGTTTACCAATGCGGGTATGAACCAGTTTAAGGACATTTTTTTGGGTAATGAACCGGCTAAATACAAAAGGGTGGTTGATACGCAAAAGTGTTTGCGTGTAAGCGGTAAACATAACGATTTGGAAGAAGTAGGGGTAGATACCTACCACCATACCATGTTTGAAATGTTGGGTAACTGGAGCTTTGGCGATTACTTTAAAAAGGAAGCCATTGAGTGGGCCTGGGAGTTGTTGGTGGATGTATATAAGCTGCCTAAAGACAGGTTGTATGTAACGGTATTTGAAGGCGATAAAAAGGAGGGTTTGGCTTTTGACCAGGAGGCTTTTGATAACTGGAAACTTTGGATAGCGGAAGACCGTATTTTAAACGGGAACAAAAAAGATAATTTCTGGGAAATGGGTGATACGGGTCCGTGTGGTCCCTGCTCTGAAATTCATATTGATTTGAGGCCTGATGCGGAGCGCGCTTTGGTAGATGGAAAAACATTGGTTAATAATGACCACCCGCAGGTTATTGAAATATGGAACAATGTGTTCATGGAATTTAACCGCAAGGCTGATGGTAGCTTAGAAAAACTACCAGCGCAACACGTAGACACCGGAATGGGTTTTGAGCGTTTGGTGCGTGCTATTGAAGGTAAAACGAGTAATTATGATACGGATGTATTTGTACCTACTATTAAGGCTATTGAAAAACATTCGGGTATTGCCTATAAATTTAGTGATAGCAAACAGGATATTGCTATGCGTGTAATGGCTGATCATATTCGTGCTATTAGCTTTGCTATTGCCGATGGACAATTGCCAAGTAATAATGGTGCGGGTTATGTAATACGCAGGATATTACGCAGGGCAGTGCGTTACCAATACCAGTTTTTAGGATTGAAAGAACCGTTTATGTGTAAATTGGCGGAGTTAATTGCTGATAGTTTCAAAAACGTATTCCCTGAATTGCATGCGCAAAAGGACTTTGTAGTGAAGGTGATTAGAGAAGAAGAAATTAGTTTCTTAAGAACATTAGATGAGGGTGAATATAGGATAGTTAAATATTGCAGGGACAAAATTTACCAAGAACTAGCTGATTTATTTACAAAACAGGGTTTAAATTATAGTATTATTAATGAAGGATATTTTAGAACTTTTTTATTTGATAACAAGTTTGAATTGAGAGTTAATCATGAAAATATTTTAGGCCATTCTGGACATGATGGTCATTTGGACGCACTTAGTTTGGATGTTATAAGTTTGAAAAATAAAAAATTTAATGAATATCCAAATTTTAGTTTTTTAAATAATATTGATTTCAGTTCGATTTCTCCAATTTTTAGTGGAGAATTTAGTTTTTTATTATATGATACATTCGGTTTTCCAATAGATTTGACACAGTTAATTGCCAAAGAAATTGGTTGGACTGTTGATATTGATGGTTTTGAAAAAGCATTGGAAGAACAAAAAAATCGTTCGCGTAAGGCTACTTTACAATCGTCTGATGACTGGGTGATAGTAGATGGTAATAATGCGCCTACGGAGTTTGTAGGTTACGATGAAATGTATGTGGAACAAGTACGAGTACGCAAATACCGTAAGGTAATGAATAAGGGCAAAGAGGAGTGGCAAATTGTATTGGATCGTACGCCTTTTTACCCGGAAGGTGGCGGACAGGTGGGTGATACGGGTAACTTATTTTACCAGGAATACCGTGATGAAAAGGTATCGGAACAAAATATTCAAATATTGGATACGAAGAAGGAGAATAACCTGATTATTCATATTGCTGACCAGCAACCATTGTATAAAACGTATGGTGCAGCCATTAACATGGGTAATAGAATGCTTACTGAAAACAACCACAGTGCTACGCATTTATTGCATTCGTCATTACGCCAGGTATTGGGTACGCATGTGCAACAAAAGGGTTCTTTGGTAAACGATAAATATTTGCGTTTTGACTTTTCGCATTTTGCGGCTATGACTGATGCTGAAATTGAATCGGTGGAGCGTTTGGTGAATATAATGATCAGGCAGGATTTGCATTTGGATGAGAAAAGGAGTATTCCTATTCAGGAAGCGGAGCAAATGGGTGCTATGATGTTGTTTGGTGAAAAGTATGGTGAGCGTGTTCGTGTTATTTCGTTTGGCGAGGACTCTAAGGAGCTTTGCGGGGGCACGCACGTAAAATCAACGGCTCAGCTGGGTATGTTTAAAATTACAAGTGAAAGTGCAGTGGCTGCGGGTGTACGCAGGATTGAGGGTATTACTTCGTTTGCTACGGATGAGTACATTATGCATTTGCAAAACCAGGTTCGTGCGGTTGCTGAGTTATTGAAATCGACTGATATTGTAAAAAGTGTTGAGCAATTATTGCATGATAAAAGCGGCATGCTTAAAAAGGTGGAGTTGTTGGAGAATGAAAAAATTGGTATTTTAAAGGAGGAGTTAAAAGCTAAGGTAAACAACAAGAATGGGGTAAATGCCTTAATTGAGCTTGTGGCTGTGCCAAGTGCTGAGCAATTGAAAAATTTATCGTTTCAGTTAAAAACAGAAATAGCTGATTTATTTTGTGTGTTGGGTTGTGAGTTGAATGGTAAACCGATGTTAAGCGTTATTATAAGCGATAACCTGGTAAAGGAAAAGGGTTTGCATGCGGGTAATATTGTAAAGGATTTGGCTAAAGAAATTAAAGGTGGCGGAGGCGGACAGCCTTTTTATGCTACGGCCGGGGGAAATGATTTGAATGGCTTAAGCAATGCTTTAATAAAAGCTAAAAAGCAATTTGAAATTAATGTTGAAATATGGTAATGTCTACTAATCTACTAATTGCTTTGGAGAAGGCTAAGGGTTTGGTGTAGTATAACTCGCACCTTGAGCGAAGCCGAAATGTGCAAATTGGTTCATTTCGGCTCCGCTCAATGACCAGATTTGCCAATGACCATTTCGGCTTCGCTCAATGGACTAATTTGGAGTAGAAATATGATATAATAAAAAAGGCTGCTCCGAAAGGGCAGCCTTTTTTGTTGTGTTGGGGTACATGGAGTAGAATGGCTGGTTGTGTGCATTGAGCGGAGCCGAAATGTACATTGAACGAACGGTTGGGCACATGGAGCTTGGTCCTTCCAGATAGTTATCAGGTAAAATATATTTAAGTTTTGTTACAATGGTTCTAGGTTGCGCTCAATGTACAAATTGTTTCATTTCGGCTACGCTCAATGACCACATTTGCTTAATGACCATTTCGACTCCGCTCAAACTACTACGCGTATACGCATAAAAAAATCCCCACCAACTAAAGCCGATGAGGATTTTTAACTATATAATTAACCTAAAATTATTAAGCATTTTTAGCGGTTTTTTTCGCAGTGGCTTTAGGAGCTTCTTCTGTTGCTTCAGCAGCAGCAGCAGTTAAGTTATTGTTTTCTTTCTCTAAAGTATTGATGCGTTTTTTTAAGTCTTGAATGGTTTTGTATAACTCATTCATTTCGGTGCGGTTTATTAAAGGTAATTTTTCGAAAGCTTTTTCCATTTGTTTTTCGATTTTACCTTTTAATGTTAATTGTAATGCACTTACTTCTGCCATTAATTTTGAATACTCATCGGTTTCAAACAGGGCTACAAAGTGTTTATCGTTGGTGTTTAACCAGTTTTTGTAAACGTCTGCAAATTCTTTTACATCTTCGCCATTTCTTATTTTAGCGTACATGTTTTCTGCTACTTCATCCATTGCTTTCATGCCTGTAGTGTACATCATGTATTGCATTTGGTTGTTTTTGGTATTGTAAGCATTCATCATGTCAACCAATTCTTTCATGGTTTCCATGTTAACCATATTGGCATTGCTACCGAATAGTTTGGTTAACGGAGCCATAGCTGTTTGCATTTGTGCATACATTTGGTTGTAGTTGTTGTTCATGGCATCCATCATCGGGTTAAAGTTAAATGCATTACCCATGCTGTTTTTCATGTTGTCGTAATTGCTTTTACCCATATCCATCATTTTGGTCATGTTTTCTTTCATGCCGGCCATGGTTGGATTGTCCATTAAGTTTTTCATAAAATCAGGATTCATGTTAAACATTTTATCCATCATTTCTTTGTAAGCTTCTGTATTGAACATGTTTTTGAACATGTCAGGTGTAAATGTTTTATCATTTAAGCTTTTCATCATTGGCATCCAAAACTGAAAAGTTTTCATGTACATTTCTGAATTGTTAAACATATCGGCAAAGTTGTTTTTGGTTTCGCCATTGTTGAAATTTTTCATCATTTCATTGTAGCTGTCGGTCATTGTATTTTTCCATGAATTGAAAACGTTCATCATGTTATCCATGTTGTTTTTCATGTCGAAATTATTGTTTGTACCTGACATCATGTTCTGGCTCATTTCGAACCATTGTTTTGCCATTTCGTTTTGTTTATTCATGTAGTTAGTGAAAAACTCCATGCCGTTGTGCATGTTATTGTTTTCGCCATTTACTTTATTGAACCAAGCCATTTGGCTATCGTACCATTTTTTAAAATAATCAGAATCCATGTTTACGTTAGCACCTGTGCCCATGGTTTGTTGCATGGTTTTAGCTGCGTTTGTCATTGTTTCTACGGCTTGTTTTTGCATATCTGCCATAGTTTCAAACAAGTTTTTTGTTGTATTTTCCATTTGTGTAATGTTTTTTACTTTTTGGGTTGATTTAGAGTGTTTTGCTTTTTTAAATCGGGCGCAAAAGTAGCTATAAGTTCCTTAAAGTCAATCAGTGTGTTTATTATCAAAACTTTAAACCTTTCTAATCGCTTTACAGTGGCTTTAATTCATAGTAGCTGATTTTTATCATATGCTGCCTGATACTACTTTTTATTTGGCTAATTACTTTATTGCAAAGTAAGGGGATGTAGATTATTACTTAATTAATTCAACATGATGAATTGGTGAAGTAAAGTTTAATTTATTAGTTTACCCGGCATAAAAAATAAAACCTTTAACAACAAAATATAAAACTATGGCAGCACCAAAAGTAGGCGATGTATTTACGCACGACATTCAGTACACGCAAGAACAAGTTAATTTGTACGCTCAGATAAGTGGCGATACGAACCCGCTTCATATTGATGAGGCAGCGGGTAAAGCAAGTATGTTTGGACGAAACATTATTCACGGGCATTTTAGTGCCAGTGTATTTACTAAAATATTTGGCGTATTGTATTATGCGGAGGGGCATATTTATATGAAACAAAATAATACTTTCCTTAAACCTATGTTTGTTGATACGCATTACCGCGCTGTAATAACGGTAAAAGAAATTTTTCCGGAGAAAAACCGTGTGTTATACGAAACTAAGGTGGTTGATGTAGCTACGGGTGCAGATACGATAGTAGGTGAAGCTTTATTAATGAACAAACAACAGTACGTTTGGTAAATATTTTATGGTTGCTGACTTCTTTTACCGGAGGGGTCAGCAACTATTATATTAGTGGTGTTTAATCATTATACATATTCTTCAGTAGCTTTTAAACCATGAAATCAATTCTACAATCAATTATTTTTTACGCTTTCAGTTTAACAATTATGCTTGTTTCAGATAAAGCCCATGCACAAAAACACTTAACCATTGAAAAACTTTGGCAATTCGGAAGGGTGGGTGATCCACAGGTTTCGCCTGATGGAAAAACCGTTTTATATGGGGTAAGAAATTACAGTGTAAAAACCAATAAAAGCACGCAGCTTATTTATACCATAAATTCGGATGGCAGTAATAAACAAACATTAACTGATGCTGATATGAATGCATCTGCTGCACGTTTTACGCCTGATGGTAAAAAAATAAGTTTTTTGAGTGCGAAAAGTGGTGATATGCAACTATGGGAAATGAACACTGACGGAAGTAACCAAACGCAGGTTACTTTTATAAAAGGTGGTATAAGTGGTTATAAGTATTCGCCTAAAATGAATCATATAGCTTTTACGGCTGATGTAAAATTGGATAAGGAGGTAAAGGAGATTTATCCGGATTTGGATAAATGTAATGCTCGCATTATTGATGGCTTGTTTTACCGCCATTGGGATAGCTGGCATGATTATGCTTACAGCCATTTATTTATAGTGGCTTACAGCAATGGTAAAATAACAGGAGAGGGGTTGGATATTATGAAGGATGAAAAGTTTGATTGTCCGTTACAGCCTCATGGTGACGATGATGAATTTAACTGGCATCCTGATGGTAGCAAACTGGCTTATAACAGCCGTAAGTTAACGGGAACGGCTGAGGCTGTTTCGACTAACAGTGATGTGTATTTGTATGATTTGGCTACGCAGCAAACATTGAATTTATCGGTAATGAACGAAGGGTATGACAGAAATCCGCAGTTTTCGGCCGATGGAAAGAATTTGTATTGGTTGAGTGTGGAAAGGGCGGGCGATGAAAGTGATTTGAACAGACTGGTAAGTTTTGATTTGGATTTATTACTGAATGCCAAGCACAAAATGGTTTCTGTTGCTCCGCTTAAAGTATTAACGGGTAGAAGTAATTTTGATTATACTATTGAGAATTACCAGGTAGCTAACAATGGTAAAGCGGTTTATTTTACAGCTCCTTACCATGGCTCTAAGCAATTGTTTGTTTATAATTTGGCTGCTAAAAAAGGGCTAAATCCTGTTAAGCAGGTAAGCACGGGTGTGCATGATTATGGTGCATTTTGTATTGCCGGTGATGTAAAGAATATGCAGTTGGTTATAAACAGGATGGATATTTCGACACCGAGCGAGCTATATGTATTGGATTTAAAAACACAAAATGAAAGGCAGTTGACTTTTGCCAATCAGGGTATTTTAAACGATACCAAAATGGGTAAGGTGGAGAAAAGGATGGTAAAAACAAGTGATGGTAAGGACATGTTGTGCTGGGTTATTTACCCGCCTGATTTTGATGCTACTAAAAAATACCCCACTTTGTTGTATTGTCAGGGTGGTCCGCAAAGTGCATTAACGCAGTTTTTTAGTTACCGCTGGAATTTTCAGTTGATGGCTGCCAATGGTTATATTGTTATAGCGCCTAACAGGCGTGGTATGCCGGGTTATGGCAGTGAGTGGAACGACCAGATTACAGGTGATTACGGAGGCCAGTGTATGCGCGATTACTTAACCGCTATTGACGATTTAAGCAAAGAAACTTATGTAAACAAAGATAAGCTGGGAGCCGTAGGAGCAAGCTTTGGCGGATTTTCGGTTTATTGGTTAGCGGGTAACCATAACAAACGCTTTAAAGCTTTTATAGCGCATTGTGGTATGTTTAATATGGAAAGCTGGTATGGCACTACGGAGGAAATGTTTTTTGCCAACCACGACAGTAAGGGGTCGTATTGGAGCCAAACGGAAAGCCCTAATAATTTTGATGCTTCGCCTCATAAATTTGTAAAGAATTGGGATACGCCTATATTGGTTATTCATAATGAAAAAGATTTCAGGGTACCGCTTGGGCAGGGCATGGAAGCTTTTACAGCTGCTCAGCTAAAAGGTGTGCCCAGCAGGTTTTTGTATTTTCCTGACGAAAACCATTGGGTAACTAAACCGCAAAACAGTGTGTTATGGCAGCGTGTGTTTTTTGAATGGCTTAACAGGTATTTGAATTAGTAAGGAGTAAATGCAGCTGATGTTAAATTATTTTTACCTTAGAATGTACTAATAATTGACTAAAATTGTTCCTTTAAATAAACAACCTGAGTTTATGCGTACATTGGTTAAACCTATTTTTCTATTTATACTTTTATTGGCAGGAGGCTTTTGCTGCGAAAAGGAAATTAGTATTGATGTGCCGCCCAGTACGCCTCAATTTGTGGTGGAGGCAAGTATTAACAACCGTTTTCCTTTACTCAACTATGTATTTGTAAGTACTACTATTGATTATTTTAAACCTGATTTGAGTTTAAACGGAGTTAAAAATGCGGAGGTATATATTACACCGGGTACTATAGTTGGTAATGATACTATTTACAATGATGCTGATAAAATACGCTTATATTCTGTTGATACTATTGCTAAATTAATACCTGCACTCGATAGTATATTGAGTCCTTTTTCGGGTGTTTACATGAACCCGATTCAGTTAACGGGGGAAGTAAACCGTGCCTATAAACTTGATATTTCCATTAACAACGGTGCTTATATTATTACTGGTAAAACATTTATACCTAATGTAGTTACTATTGATAGTGTTAAATATACTATTGAGAAGAAACAAGACAGGGATACGGCTGATAAATCGTTTGTGAAGTTTTGGTTTAATGAAAGCCCGGCCAGAGATAATTACCGTTTGGCGGTAAACGTTAGTGGCGACTCTATTTTATTTGGCTGGGGAGCCTGTAGTTTTTACCGTACTTTTGATGATGAGTTTATAAGCAGTGGTGTAAGGCCTTATGAATTTTTCAGACCTTTTAATGCCGGTGATACGTTGAATTTATACCTTTCGCATATAGGAAGGAAGGAGTTTGTTTTCTGGCAGTCGTTTGGCAGGGCTGATAATAATGGCGGGCCTTTTGCCACACCGGGCTCTGTTAAGTCAAATATATCAGGAGCTATTGGCTCATTTACGGGGTATGCGGTGGATTACAAGCAAATAATTATGAAGTAATATTTTCATAATATTTGTATTATTGTAATACATAAGTTTGCATTAACTTAACAATAATCTAACATTAAACCTATTACTATTGCAGTAGAATTTAAGTGCAATAAATTACACAATCATGGTTGACAAAAAGCAATACAAAATACTTGTAGTTGATGACGAGAAGGACATTCAAGAATTTATTGAATACAATTTAAAGAAGGAAGGTTACGAGGTATTTTTAGCAAACAATGGTATTGAAGCCATTGAGCAAACCAAAAAAATTAAGCCGGATTTGATATTAATGGATGTTATGATGCCACAAATGGATGGCATTCAGGCATGCCAGCAAATTAAATCGAACCCTGCTTTGAATAAGATATTTGTTGTTTTTTTAACTGCCAGAGCTGAAGAGTATAGTGAATTAGCCGGTTTTGATGCCGGTGCAGATGATTATATAGCGAAACCGATTAAACCTAAATTATTGTTAACGCGTATTGCTGCTATTTTACGCAGGAAGGACTCAGCCCAAACAGAAGCAACTGTGGCTGATGCTGAACAATTAAAGGTAAAGGACTTAATTATAGACAGGGAAACCTTTTTGGTATACAAAGGCAATGAAAAAATTCAATTGGCCCGTAAGGAGTTTGAATTATTGCATTTATTGGCCAGTAAGCCGGGTAAGGTGTTTACGCGCGAAACTATTTTGGAAAAGGTATGGGGTGATGATGTAATAGTTGGCGACAGAACCATTGATGTACACATTAGAAAAATAAGGGAAAAAGTGGGTGAGGATTTGTTGGGCACTGTAAAAGGTGTGGGCTATAAATTTGAGGTGTAATTACGCCTTCTAAAATATTTTAAAACTTTTTTATTGAAGCAGCCATCCATTTACTAATATTGTATTTTTAAATAAATGGATAATTATTCGCTCATTATTATATCAAGCATTTTGTTTTCGGCTTTTTTTGCCGGTACTGAAATTGCTTTTATATCATCAAACAAATTATTAATTGAACTTAAGAATAAGCAAGGCAATTTAACGGCCAGCATTCTTTCTAACTTTGTTAATAATCCATCTAAATTTATAAGTACTACACTTGTGGGCAATAATATTGGCCTTGTGGTGTATGGTATTTACATGGCTAAGGTGCTTGATCCGGTATTGGTAGGTATCTCGCCTTATTTTTTAACGCATAAGTTTTTACTGTTGTTTTCTCAAACTGTTATCTCTACGCTTATTGTATTGGTTACTGCTGAGTTTATTCCTAAGGTGCTTTTCCGTATTAATCCTGATTTGGTTTTACAGGTTTTGGCTATTCCGTTTTTATTGTTTTACTACTTATTCTGGCCGGTAGTACATGTTATTATTTACTTGTCGAAGATTATTTTAAACTATACTTTAAAGATTAAATATACTGAAACTACGCCTGTTTTCAGTAAGATTGATTTGGATCAGTATATAAGTCAGGTAAGTGATAATGACCTGGATGATGATGCGGAAGTGGATACTGAAATGTTTAAAAATGCGCTTGATTTTTCTAACTTAAGGGTGCGTGATTGTATGACTCCGCGTACTGATTTGGAGATAATAGACATTACTGAAAGTACGGAGGAATTGTATAATAAATTCGTGCAAACGGGTCTTTCTAAAATATTGGTTTATGGTGGTACGCAGGATAATATTATAGGTTATGTGCACCAAAAGGAGATATTTAAAAAGGTGGAAAGCATTAAGGAAATTCTGATTCCTATAGAAATAGTACCGGCTACTACGCCTGTAATGGAGATACTGAACCGTTTCAGCAAAACACGTAAAAGTATTGCTTTGGTGGTGAATGAACTGGGAGGTACGGCAGGTATTGTTACGATTGAGGATGTAATGGAAGAAATTTTTGGGGAGATAGATGATGAACACGATACGGAAACATTAACTGAAAAGGTAATGAGTGAAACAGAGTATTTGTTTTCTGCCCGATTGGAAATATATCATTTAAATACTAAATATAATTTGAATATTCCGGAAGGGGAGTATAATACTTTGGGTGGTTATATAACTGCCAACCATGAGGATATTCCGCAAAAGGGGGAGAAAATTATGATTGATAATTTTGAGTTTGTAATACAAAATTCAAGCGGCTCTAAAGTAGAGGAGGTTGTGTTAAGGGTATTACCGGCTTTGGTATAAATCGGTTAAAAACTTATTTCTTTTTAGCAGCCTTTTTTGCCATTGCTTCTTCCTTGTTTTCGTGTGCTGCGTATGTTACCATTTCTTTTACCAATGTTTCGGGTAAAGGTGTAGAAAAAGGAAATTTTATAGCCGATTTGGTTTGGTCAAAACCTTTGATTTTACTTTTGAAAGCTACTAAAACGTGCGGCCTGAAAAATAAACTGTAATGGTTTTTGAAGGCTGCGAAATAAACAACTATTCCAAAATATTTATAGGCGGGCATCTGGTAGCTGATTACTTCTTCGGCATCGGGTATGGTTTGTTTAATTACATGTCTTATATGTATAAGTATTAATTGTGTCTGTTCTGCCTGTAAAGCAATGTACTCATCAACGGTGGTGAATGTACTGGTTTTATTGCGTTCCATGTTAAGCTTTTGATTTATTTATTTCGGTGATTATGGTATTTATAATGCGGACTAATTCTGCTTTGTTGTTTTCAATTTCTGTACTGTTGTGTAAGTACATGAGGCGCCTGTCGGGGTAATTGCCTTCCAGTAAATGGGATTGAATTTTAACTACTGATGGATGGTGAAATACTAATAGTATTTTATCTAAACTGCGCATGGGCGGACCAAAGGTTACTATATCATGCATATAATAATAACTGGGCGCATTCCATTTTATACGTTCCTGTAGTTTTGTGTTAGCAGCTTTTATAATATGCCTGATGCTTTCAAAATCTGCCTTTAACGGATGTTTTAAAGCATCCATGTATGTGGCTACCTGCTCTGCATCGCTTAGTTTATTGGAAGTTTTTTTAGCCATTTGTGTATTGCTCCGATTAGTGTATTACAATGATAACATCATTATTACAATCTTAAACAACAGGAATACGACAATAAAAAGGCTATTTACGACAAAGCTTTAACGGGCTTTTAAAAATGTTTCTACCAATTGGGTGGCTTTGTTCAGTTCTTTGCTGCTAAGCTGGTTATTTGTATCAAAAAAATTAGACTCAATTAATACCTGGTCTTTTTTGATGGTTCGTTTCCAGGTGCCAATCACTTCGCCATTTTTTACTATAGAAGGTTTAAAAATACCATTATTGGTAACTACGCTACTGAAATGTGTTGGGTGTAAGGATGCGGTTCTGTTTTTGTAACCTATTATATATTGGTCGAAGGCCGGTAAGAAATGGGTTTGCTGTGTTTGTTTGGCGGGTATGTTGGGTATGTTTCCAAACCAATATTCCTCTTCTTCTATTTTTTCGCTTAATAGTTCATGTTTAATGGCTTCTAAGCCAAGCCTGGCCTCTTTTACCCCTAAACCTGACCACCAAATAAAATCATGCAAAGTAGCCGGTCCGTGGCTTACAAAGTATCGTTTTGTTAGTTGGGCCAGGGCTTCTTCGCGGGTTAATGAGTGGTTGCCGGGTACCAATTCGTCAAGCAGCAGGTAAGTATGTTGTTTGTCTTTTTTAGGGCCATTACAAACAATGCCTTTTAGTTCTGCATACATCATAATAGGTGAAGCATTTGATTCATCTATTTGGATTCTATTTTGTAGAAGTTGAGCCATTATTTCATTGCGAGTTAGAGCTGTTTTATTTGCCAGTATTTTCTCAATTATTTTTAGGCTTTGTAACATAACCTGCTCATTAATACCTGCTTTTTTTAACCCTGCATTTAATAATTTTAATATGTTAGGAGCTGTTAAATTTAGCATCCACCTAATGTCATTGGAAGAAACAAAATGCCAGGTAGGGCGGAGTATATGTGTTCTGAATATGGTATGTGCATTTAAAGCTTCTTCTACTGAATTAATGTGGCTGTTGTTAAGCCGTGCACCAATTGCCCATTTTGCCATTTCATAATCCTGCGCCTGCATGGCTCCCATGTGCGCAACAATTTGTTGTGGTGTTTGAAAAGAATGAAGCGCTATTTGCTGATTGAATAAACGTTGTAAGGCAATTTGTTTTTTTAGCAGGGGTTTCATTCTGTAATAGTAAGTCTAGTATGAGATGTTTTTGTCATATAAATACTAATTGGGTATGATGCTTCAAAGGTATGAAAATAATATAGCGTAAATAATGTGGCTTAAAGTTATTTTTATTTTTTTGAACCAAAGTAAAAACCACGCGTATAAGAAGCAAAAAATAAATAACATGAATTTAAAAATGAAAGCTTTTATAAGCAGCTTGTGTTTTATTACCCAATTTGCTTTTGCCCAACAACCTCAACCTATTTATAGTTTTGCTACTGAATTAAAACCTGTGGCATGGTACAGTGAGCAGGTAATTGCCTGGCAAAAGGAAATAAAAAAGAATAACAAGAATGGTTATGCCTGGTATAATTATTACCGTGCCACCCGCAACTTAGCCCGTTTGGATACGACTGATAAACGCCCCTATAAAGAAAAATTTGCTGCAGAGAAAAAAATAGTGGAGGATATGGGTAAAATAGTACCGGAGTCGTTTGAGTATAATTTATGCAAATGGATGACAGGCGGAAATGATTTAACTTACTTGCCTTACTTGAAAAAAGCAGCCGCTTTAGGTGAAGACAGGCAAGAGATTATTTCGGATATGATAAATATAGGCGAAACTGGAAGGGATATACTTTTACGTGATAAGTATGCTAAAAGATGGTACGAATCAAATATGTCTTCGCCCGGATTGCTTAATTACAATTATAATGTGATTATGGGTTTAAAACCAAACGCTATTCTTTTAACTGTGGGCGATAATGATACTTATCCTGTATGGCAATTACAATCGCAGGGCATAAGGAGGGATGTAACGGTGTTGAATTTATCTTTATTGAATATTGACACTTACCGTGATAAAATTTTTAAAGAATTAAATATAGCTAAATGGGATACTGCTAAACACTCGGGTAAAAACATTTATGATTTAAACCCGCACCGCGCGGAATTGATAAAACACATTGCGGACAATGCTAACCACTCACCTGTTTATGTGGCATTAACAACGGCTTCTGAAGAAAACACGGAATCAATTGAAGATAACTTGTATTTAACAGGTTTGGCTTACGAATACAGCACGGATAATATTGACAACATTGCAGCACTCAAAAGAAACTTTGAGCAGCAATATGCACTGGATTATATTGACAATACTTTTTACAAAGATATATCTGCCTACCATGTAAAGTGTGTAAACCAAAATTATGTAGTACCAATGCTTAAGCTATACGACCACTATAAGGAAGCGGGTGATTTGCAAAAGCAGGAATGGATAAAAAAGAAAATACTGGTATTGGCTAAAGGATGTGATGAAGAGGAAACGATTAAAAAGCACTTTAAATAGGAGTGGAGTTTAAAATATTTAAACAGGCGCATAAACACCAGACTGATGAGCAATTAATGAGTTTGGTGTTTGCGCGTGGAAGTGAGCAGGCATTTGAAGAGTTGTACAACAGGTATTATAAAAAGCTGTTGTGGTTTAGTATGCGTTTGTTGGGCAATAAGGAACAGGCGGAGGATATAGTACAAGATACTTTTATTAAAATAATTGACAAGCCTGCTTCATTTAACCCGGCATGGAAGTTTTCTACGTGGATATATACCATTGTAAATAATGCCTGCTTAACGAATATGCGTAACGAAACACAACGTGATAAGTTATTGGCGGAAAATTATGTGCCGGTTCATATAACTCATTTAAAACATAGCATTGATGTAAAGTTTATTCAGCAAAAAATAAATGCCCTGTACAAGGATTTAAGCAGTAAGGAACAAGTGGTGTTTGTATTGCGTTTTGAACAGGAATTGAGTATTAAGGAAATTGCTGCTATTGCGCAAATACCTGAAGGCTCAGTAAAATCGTGCTTATTTTATTTATTAAAGAAAATAGCACAACAACTTAAAAATTATCAAATAACAAATAACTAGTTATGGAAAATATACCATCATTCATTTTTGATCTGGTAAATCAAAAAGATTTTGAAACATTAACCGCACCTGAAAAAACCAAGGTGCTTGCTTACCTGAGTGAAGAGGAATACAACGAATTGCGCCAGGGCGTTTTGTTAAGTGAAGCAGTGGTATTTAATGAACAGCAAATACCCGGCAATGATGCACAAAAGGAATTGTTGCTACGCAGGTTGAAGCAAAAGCACCAGCCTTTTATGTGGTGGCAAACGCCTGTTGCCTTATGGAAAGTTGCAGCCTCATTTTTGTTGTTTGGTTTAATAGGTTATTTCTATATTAATGCTAAAACAGGGCATACTAATAAAAAGGTATTGGCTCAAACGGATACGGTTTATTTGGAAAAATTATTACCTGCGGAAAAGGTATATGACACTGTATATTTAAAACAAACGGTAACTGCTGTAAGGCATGAAAAACCAAAGCAACAAACAGCGAGCTATCGAACACCTCAAAACCAGCAATCCGTTGATGATAATGCACTGCCTGGTGTAAATAATTTAAACCTATTATCGGTAAGCGATTATGATAAAGTGATTAACAACAAAAAGGGAAAAAGTATGAAAGATGATACTTTGATTACGACTATTGGTTTTGTTACGCTGTAAGGTTACTCCTTATAAACCTTGGTGCAGGAGGTATTGTTTATTTTTATAAAGTACATGCCGGTTGGTAATTTGCTTGTATCAATGCTATACAAGGTTTTATCAACAATACCTTCGCTAAGCATTTGCCCTACATGGTTAAATAACTGGAAAGTAGCTTGCAAGTGTTCTGCCGGAACCTGAATATGTAAATTATAGCTAAACGGATTTGGATAAACATTTACGCTGGCAGGTGTTGAGTACTTGGTTATTACACTTGTATGTGTGGTATCAATGGGTGGTACTGTATCTGGTGGTAAGGTATCGTTTGGAATAGAGTCAATGGGTTTAATGTATGGTTTTTTGTTGAACAAGAAACGGCCATAAACAGGGTAGTGGTCAGAAGTTGAATTGCTGTAATTGGCTATAATAGAACCAATATTATCGTAAACAGTGGCGCTTTGTTTTACATAAAAGCTATCCATGCGTGGTGAAGGTAAAATATGATCGATAAAGCCACCGGTTACATAACTTTTTTTGCCCGCATCTGACAGGGGTTTGGTTATAAAATTATAGTTGGCGTCTAACAATTGTTTAAAAGGTGTTACAGTGCTGTTGTTGTAAATGCTATAATCCAATCGGTCGTTCCAATCGCCCATCACAAAAAACTTTTTATTTTTTAAAGTACTTTCAATAAAAACCTTCAAGGCATCTGCTGCGCGTTTTCTGCGGTTATATGATTCCAGCTTTTCGCTGGTAGTGCCGGTATTGGCTTTTAAATGCATCACAATAAAATATAGGGTATCAACCTGTAAAGTGCTGTCGCCTTTGGTGGCTAAAGTAACCATTAATGGCGGGCGACTGGCAAAATCGTAATTACTGCTGCTTAAAATATGCTCTGCATTAATAAAGTTAAACATGCTTTTTTTATAGAACAAACACATTTTTTGTGTCTGGCTAAAAGTACTGTTTACACTGTTGTAATTAGGTAAAGCATTGGTTAACGAGGTAAATGAGCTGGTATTACTCATTTCTGCGAGACCCCAAACGTCTATATCAGTTTTTTCTAAAATGGCTTTTACATTGTTAAACTGGGTGGTTTCATCGCTTGGTCCATTGGTTGCATCACCAAACCATTCAATATTCCATGAGGCTACGTCTATTAAAGTATCGTTGCCAATTTTCGGCAGATTTTGAGCTAATGAAAAAAGAGGAGCCAGAGATAATATCAGAAAAAACTTTTTCATGTGTACTTATTAAGCGGCAAAGCTAAATAAAAAGTAGCTAGCTTGTTCTTTATCAAAAACAAATATCAGTCATAACATTGCCATAAAAATGGTATTATTGAACCTTGTTTTATGATTTTATTAGATAATACAATTGTTTCGGAAGATGTGCTAGAGCGTCATTTTATTTGCAACTTAGCTGCTTGTAAAGGTGCCTGTTGTGTGGAAGGTGATTTTGGAGCACCTATTACGGAAGACGAAATAGAGACATTGGCCAGTGAAATAGAAAATATAAAGCCATTTTTAACGGAAGCAGGTAATAAAGCCATAACAGAACGTGGTTTTTGGGAGCGCGATTCGGATGGCGACTTGGTAACTACCTGTTTGCCTACGGGGGAATGTAATTTTTCGTTACGCGATGCCAATGGTATATTAAAATGTGGTATAGAAGAAGCTCATAAAAATGGGAAGAGCAGTTTATACAAACCTATTTCGTGTCATTTATACCCTATACGTATTAGCCAGGTTGGTAGCTACGAAGCATTGAATTACCATCGCTGGGATATTTGCGCACCGGCTTGTAGCTTGGGGAAAGAACATCAGGTACCGGTTTATCAGTTTTTGAAAAATGCTTTAACGCGTAAATTTGGGGAAGACTGGTACAATGAGCTGGACGAAATAGCCACACAGTTTAAAAATAACAACTCTTAACATTTTTAATGATGCAAATAGTTGTTAAAGATTTGTCGAAACGGTTCAATGCTACCTGGATTTTTAAAGACCTGAACTATACTTTTGAGACTAATAAAAGTTACGCCATTATTGGCCATAACGGAAGCGGAAAATCAACCCTTATTCAAATATTGTTTAATTACAACACTTTTTCGGGTGGTGAAATAGCCTATTCCATTAACAATAAAATAATAGATGAACACCAGCAGCAACATATGGCTTTTGCTGCTCCTTACCTGGAATTGCCTGAAGATTTAACCCTGGAAGAGTTAGTGCAGTTTTACTTTAGCATCAGGGCAAAACGCCCTGATGTAGTTGTTGATGATTTGATACAAAGTGCAAGGCTTACGCCTCATAAAAATAAGCAGATAAAAAACTACTCCAGTGGCATGAAACAAAGGGTTAAATTAATATTGGCTTTTGCTACAGAAGCAGCTGTTTTACTGCTTGATGAGCCTTGCAGTAATTTTGATGAAGAGGGCATAAAATGGTACAAACAATGTATTGAATTGGTGAAAAGTAAAAGCACTATTATAGTAGCCAGCAACCAACCTTATGAGTATGAGTTTTGCCAGGCTGTTTTAAATATAGTAGCTTAACAACGTTTGTTTACTGGAATAAACCAATTAATTGTTACAGGAAAAAGTCTGCAAAAAATGACTAAAGTAAATGGCTGGTTGATGGGTAAAATGGCTTACAGTGTGTGAGTTATATGAGCTATTTTGCCATTTAAAATAAATTGAATAACATACTTCATTTTAGTTTTTAAAAAGCTAAATTCGCCCCACTAAAAATGAGCGAATCAATTTACAATAAATACGAAACAGTAATTGGGTTAGAGGTGCATGCACAAATGCTTACCAAAAGTAAGGCATATTGCGCTGATGAATATGAATATGGTGCAATGCCCAATACACAGGTGAGTCCTATTAGTTTGGGGCACCCGGGTACTTTGCCTAAACATAATGTGGAGGTAGTAAAATGTGCAGTTAAAATGGGTTTAGCTCTTAGCTGCAACATAGCCGGTTACCAATATTATGCACGTAAAAACTACTTTTATGCCGATTTACCTAAAGGTTATCAAATAACGCAAGACAAAACACCTATTTGTACCGGTGGTTTTGTAGAAATAAAATTAAAGGACCAGGAGCCTAAAAAAATTGGTATTACGCGTATCCATATGGAGGAAGATGCTGGTAAAAGCATCCACGACCAGGATGTTTACCATACTTTAATTGATTTGAACAGGGCCGGGGTTCCGTTGATAGAAATTGTATCGGAACCGGATTTAAAAAGTGGGGAAGAGGCTTACCAATATTTAACAGAAATAAGAAAACTGGTGCGTTACCTTGATATATGCGATGGTAATATGGAAGAAGGCAGTTTGCGTTGCGATGCCAATATTTCGGTAATGCTGAAAGGGAGTAAAGTATTTGGAACCAAAGTAGAGGTTAAAAATATGAACTCGTTTAAAAATGTAGAACGTGCTATTGATTTTGAGATAAAACGCCAGATTGATGCTATAGAAGCAGGTACTACCATCGTTCAGGAAACCCGTACATTTGATGCACAAAAAGGAATTACCATCACTTTACGTAGTAAAGAAGGTGCGGCAGATTACCGTTATTTTCCTGAGCCTGATTTACCACCTTTGCGTGTTACCCAAACCTTTATTGATGAAGTAAAGCAACAAATGCCTGCTTTACCTAAAGCGTTGTTTGATAAGTATACCAAGCAATTGGGTTTAAATGAATATGATGCCAATGTATTGACGGAGAACAAAGAAATAGCCAGTTACTTTGAGCAGATTTTATTAAATACTACCAATACCAAAGCAGCCGCTAACTGGGTTATGGGAGCTATTAAATCTTACTTGAACGAACAGGCTATAACCATTAGTGAATTTGTTTTAAAACCGGCACAAATAGCTGAAATTATTACTTTGATTGATGGTGGTAAAATAAGTAGCAGTGCTGCACAAAAAGTATTTGCTGGTCTTGTTCAAAAAGTAAATGAAACAGCTGAAAATATTGCTATTGAGTTGAATCTTATCCAGGAAAGTAATTCGGATGAATTGCAAAAATGGATTGACGAAGCCATAGCTGCCAACCCCGCTAAAGTAGCGGAGTACAAAGCTGGTAAGCAAAGCCTGGTAGGCATGTTTATGGGCGATGTAATGAAACTGAGCAAAGGAAAAGCTGACCCTAAAATAGCAAGTAAATTAGTTAAAGAATCGTTAGACAAAGCTTAGAAATAGGTTTTGTAGCATATAAAAATAAAAACTAAATGGTTATACTTGTTTAAACTGTTTGGTTAACAATTAAAGTACAATGAAAAATATATTTATTATACTGCTATTGAGCAGTTTTATTGCCTGTGGTAATTCAATGACCACCGAAGCAAACGGAGGCAAAAAAGGTTTTGTTATTACTGGTTCGGTTAAAAATGCCAAAGGCAGTATCAATATACAGGAAATAACCAATACCGGTTTATTGTTTTTGGATAGCTCGGCAATTTTGGCTGACGGTACTTTTGAATTAAACGGTACTGTTAAGGAAAAAACATTTTGTGTGATTCGTTTACCTAAAGGCGATATTTTAGCTATGGTTGACAGTAACAGTAATTTTGAACTGAATGTTGATGCAGAGAAAATTGATGAATACACCGTAAAGAACTCGCCTGAAAACAGCGATTTGAAAAAGTTATTGGCTATTAACGCTGCAAGCACTGCAGAGATGGCAGCATTGGAAAAAAAATATGGTGCTATGTATGGTAATACGATGCCTCCGGTGAGTGAGCAGGATAAAATAAGAAGAGAGTTTGACAGCATTACCAGAAACAATGAAAGACAATTGAAAGCAGCAATTGAATCGATGAATACGGTTGTTCCGTTTTTTGCCACTAACTTTATGATGCCGGATGCTGATTATGAGTTCTTGAGCAGTATTGATAAAAGGTTATTTACCAAATTTCAAAACTCGAAATATGCTACAGTACTGCACAATAGGGTATTGAGTATGGCTGCTACTGCAGCGGGCAGCATGGCTCCTGAAATAAAATTAAACGATCCGTACGGAAAAGAATTTTCGCTAAGCCAGTTAAGGGGTAAGGTAGTAATGATTGATTTTTGGGCCAGCTGGTGTGCCCCTTGTCGTAAAGATAATCCGCGTGTAGTGGCTATATACAACAAATACAAAGACAAAGGTTTTGAAATACTGGGTGTAAGTTTGGATAAAAACCGCGAAAAATGGATTAATGCCATTAACCAGGATAAATTAACATGGTATCATGTAAGTGATTTGTTAGAGTGGAGCACACCATTGCTTAAAACCTATAATTTTGAAGCTATACCACATACTGTTTTAGTTGATAAAGATGGTAAAATTATAGCTACTAAATTACGCGGTGAGGCATTAGAAGCTAAGTTGAAAGAGATTTTTGGGTTTTAGGAGGGGCTTCTAGCCTCAGGCTGTTGACAGCTAGCTTTGAAATAATAGAAATTGAAATATTAAAATTAATATATAATACTGCCAGAGGCTAGAAGCCAAATGCCAGTAGCAAAAAATAATAAACATGAAAAAAGCAGAAATACATACCGCAAAAGGTGTCATGAAAATTGAATTCTACGAACAAGATGCACCAAACACAGTAGCCAATTTTGTTAAGTTAGCTGAAAGTGGATTTTACAATGGAGTAACTTTTCACAGGGTAATCCCCAATTTTGTTATACAAGGTGGCGACCCAACAGGAACAGGTGCTGGCGGACCAGGTTACAAAATTGATTGTGAGTTAACAGGTAATAACCAATACCATGACAGAGGTGTTTTATCAATGGCGCATGCCGGAAGAAACACTGGCGGTTCGCAGTTTTTTATATGCCATAGCCGTGATAATACAGCGCATTTAGACAGGAATCATACTTGTTTTGGTAAAGTAGTGTCCGGTGTTGAAGTAATTGATCAGATTCGTCAGGGTGATGTAATGGATAAAGTGGTAATTATTGAAGAATAAGCATCATTCAATTTATCAAATGATAAAAAATCCGTTGCAACCCAACGGATTTTTTTGTTATGTTTGATTCAATAACAACCTAGTAAATGCTCAAGAATTTGATTTGCTTATTTTTATTTATAATACTTGCTGGTTGTATAAATACTAGAACTGAAAAGGCTAAGGAAGTTTTATCTGGAGAAATAATTAGTATTTGTGAAGATTCGGTCTTAACACAATGGGTAGATGGAAAGTGGTATAAGCAATTTGTTTTAAAATTTAAAATAAAAAATAATTCAAGCCGAATTTATTATACAAAGCTAAATGGAGAAGACTCTTCGTTGGTATATATAAATTCTACAGATTACCATATTGCAGGTGATTCAGTATTGAGTATAAATTTCAATTGTTTTGGATATTTGAAGGACTCTATTTTATCAAATGAAAGTAAAGTTTACTTTAGCAAAGTATTACCAAGAGATAATGTAAATAAAGTTAAAAACGAATATCTGTTTAGTTCTGAAGAAGGAGATACAACAAATAAAAACATAGCAATTCCTTTAATTTTTGATTTAACAAAAATGATTAATTGTGATTCTTCAGTCCTTAATTCATCAATAAAATAACCAGTTGAGACCCCTTTTAATTTACAATCAAAATAAGCATCTTTGCCATCCTTAAAAAATAAACATGTTACAAATAAATTATATACGTGAAAATGCTGAAGCTGTTAAGGCAGGCTTAGCTAAAAAGCAGTTTAAGAATATAGCTGCTGTTGATGAATTGTTGCGTTTAGATGAAGATAAACGCAAAGCACAGGTAGAGGCGGAGAACAATGCTGCAGAATCCAACCAATTGGCTAAAAAAATTGGTGAGTTAATGAAAGCAGGTAATAAAGCTGAAGCTGAATCCATCAAAGCACGTACTTCTGAGTTAAAAGAAAGCGCTAAGCAATTAGAAGAGCGTTTGAAGCAATTGGAGGATGAGATATTTAATGTGTTGGTTACTTTCCCTAATTTACCTAGCAGTGTAGTACCTGAAGGTAAAACACCAGAGGACAATGTAAATGTATTAACCAAAGGGGAAAAACCGGTATTACACGAAGGTGCTATGCCTCATTGGGAGTTAGCTACCAAGTACAATTTAATTGACTTTGAATTAGGTAATAAGATTACCGGTGCGGGTTTTCCTGTTTATAAAGGTAAAGGTGCCCGTTTACAACGCGCATTGATTAATTTCTTTTTAGATGAAGCTACTAAAGCAGGTTACCATGAAGTAATGCCTCCGTTAATGATTAATGCAGAGAGCGGTTTTGGTACAGGTCAGTTACCTGATAAGGAGGGACAGATGTACCATGTAACGGTTGATGATTTATACTTAATACCAACGGCAGAAGTGCCTATAACCAATTTATACCGCGATGTAATTTTGAAAGAAGAAGAATTGCCTATTAAAAATGTAGGTTATACACCTTGTTTCAGACGTGAAGCGGGAAGTTACGGTGCACACGTTCGTGGTTTAAACCGTTTGCACCAGTTTGATAAAGTAGAGATTGTGCAGATAGCTCACCCTAATCAGTCGGCTGCTATTTTAGATGAAATGGTTATGCACGTACAAGGGCTTTTAGAAAAACTGGAGTTACCTTACCGTATACTTTGTTTATGTGGTGGCGATATGGGTTTTGCTGCTGCCATTACTTACGATTTTGAAACATACAGCGCAGCTCAGGACAGGTGGTTAGAGGTAAGCAGTACATCATGCTTTGAAACATTCCAGTCGAACAGGATGAAATGCCGTTACAAAGGTGCTGATGGTAAAAACCATTTGGTGCATACTTTAAACGGAAGCGCTTTGGCTTTACCACGTATAGTTGCTACTTTACTGGAAAACCATCAGACACCTGAAGGTATAAAAATACCGAAGGCTTTGGTACCGTATACGGGTTTTGACATGATTAACTAAATGAATACAATTACCTGGCCTGATTTTGAAAAAGTAGCTTTACATGTAGGTACTGTTGTACAGGTGGAGGACTTTCCGGAAGCAAAGAAACCGGCCTATAAAATATGGGTTGACTTTGGTGAGAAAATAGGCGTTAAGAAAACATCGGCACAGGTAACTTTTCATTATACCAAGCATGATTTATTGGGGAAGCAAATAGTGGGTGTGATAAATTTTGAACCGAAGCAAATAGCCAATTTTATAAGCGAGTTCCTGTTAACAGGTTTTGCTGATGAAAACGGGCATATTATCATAACTACAATTGATAAGCCAACTCCCAACGGAAGTAAATTGATATAAAAAAAGCCAATCAAATTTGATTGGCTTTTCTTTTATATAATTATTCAATATCTAGTAATTTCTTGTTTATTTTTAGTTCTTCAAGGCGTTTTAAATTATTCATGGCTTTTATTACCATAAACAATACAAAGGCAATGATTAAAAAGTTTAAAGTGGTTTGAATAAAATTACCATAGGCAATTACTGCCCCTCCTGCTTTTCTTGCTTCTTCCAGGGTTTTATAATTACCACCATCTATAGCAAAAAATTTATCTACAAAACTTTTTCCGCCCGATACAATACCAACTATGGGCATAATAATATCATTTACCATGGAGTCAACTATCTTACCAAAAGCAGCACCTATTACCACACCGACTGCTAAATCTATTACACTGCCTTTCATGGCAAATTCTCTGAACTCTGAAGCTAAACTCATATTAATTGTTGATTTATTAAATTCAAATAAAGGAAAAAAAAAGATTTTTTAATAGGTAATTAAATAGTTAATGAAATTTTATGCAATCAATTGAAACATTATTTATGGGCTATTAAAACTGATATTAATAACTGAAAACAATTAAATAAACCGGATTAATTAAATTTTTTAATTTTAGTATTTCTCTTACATTTACATATATAATAATAAATGTATGTTACAAATATCAAAAATATTGTCAACTCCATATTTGATTATTGCTCCTTTTGCAAATACATTTAAAGTAATTGAAGTTAGTAATGCCTATTTAAAAATTACCAATACCAAGAAAAAGGATTTAATTGAAAAAGGGTTTATAGAAACATTATCAAAAAATATAAATAACAGCATTTTTATTGATATCCTTTCTGATTCACTGCAAGGAGTTGTAACCACTCTAAAACCCAATAAAACAGTACCTTTTCAATATGTTGTTGGTAATAGTTCTAAAAACAAAAAAATACAAACTTTTCAACTAGAAAATACCCCTGTCTTTAAATCAGATGGCTCCATTGAATATATAGTACACACGATTATAAATGTTACTGAAATCAGCAATCAATTAGCAGTTATAAATGAGGAAAATGAAAAGGTAAAAAAGTTATTGAATAAAGCAGAGGTTATTTCAAAATTTGGAACCTGGGAACTTGATTTACTTACCAATAAAATTACGTGGTCAGATGGTGTTTATTTAATTTGTGGCTATGAACCACAATCATTTGAAGTAACTTTTGAAAGAGGATTGGGTGTTATTCATCCTGATGATAGAGAAAAAGCTATTAATGAAATGCAGGAAACCATTAAAACGGGTAATGAGTATAAAATTGAAAAACGTTTTATTATAGCTAATGGAGAGGTAAGAAACATCATTTCAAGAGCCAGTTTAATAAAGGATGAACAAGGTGTTCCTATAAAACTGTTTGGTGTTTTTCAGGATATAACAGATGAAAAATTGCAACATGAGGAACTTGTTTTAACAAAAAAGAATCAAGAAACGCTCATTAATAGTACACACGATTTAATATGGTCAATTGATACTCAGTTTTGCTTAATTACAGCTAACCGTGCCTGGCTTAGTTTAATGAAAAAGAATTATCGTCTTGAAATGAAAGAGGGTGATTATGTTTTATTGGAAAAATTTGGCAAAGACAATATTAATAAATGGAGTAATTATTATAAAAAAACATTAAAAGGCGAAGCTTTCACTGTTAAAGAGCAAATTACTGACCGTATAAATGGACAAGTACAATATAGTCTGATTTCGTTTACTCCTATGTACAACGAAAAGAACGAATTGTTAGGGGTGGCTTGCTATTCAAAAGATATTACAGAAGAAACGAATAATTTGTTTCAATTAGAAAATGCCAGAGCGGAACTGAAGAAAATAATGGATTCCTCTTTGGATATGATATGCACTATAGATGAAAATGGCGTATTCTTAAATGTTAGTGCAGCCTGTGAAAAAATTATTGGATACACCGCAGAAGAAATGGTTGGAGAATCATTTGTTGGACTGGTATCTGCTGATGATTTTGAAAGGACAAGAGCAGCCGGAATTGCAATTATGTCGGGTGTGGACATGACTAATTTTGAGAATAATTATTTCAAAAAAGATGGTTCATTGGTCACTTTGGTTTGGTCCGCCAGATGGGATAAGGATGAAAAATTAATTTACGCAGTAGCGAGGGATGCAACAGAAAAAAAACAAGCGGAACATTTATTAAATGTAAAAGACAAACGTTTTAGGGCTTTGGTGGAGAATGGCGCAGATGCTGTTGTAATACTCACTCCGGACGGTAAGGCTAACTATGCGTCTCCTTCTATTACAGCTGTTTTAGGCTATACAGAGGAGGAAGTTTTACGGTTGAATATGTTTGATATATTACATCCGGATGATACAGAAGGAGTAAAGGAGCGTATGCTGGTTTGCCTGGATAGTCCTGGCATTCCTATTCAAGGCCATACAGCCAGGATTAAACACAAAGATGGTACATGGCGTTGGTTGGAAGCTACTATTACCAACATGCTTCACGATGAGAATATAAATGGTATTATAGATAATTTCAGAGATGTTACGCTTAAAAAAGAAAAAGAGTTAGAAGTAACGCTTTTGATTGATAATACAGAGGAGTCTTTTATTTTATTAAATAAAGACTTGAACATTGTGTCGTTCAACAAGCAATTTTTGCACTTGTATAAAAACTATTTTGGAATTGATGTAAAAAAGGGAGACTCTATATTAAATTATGCTTTACCTGAAAGAAGAACCATGGTAAATGAAATTTATCAAAGGGTTTTAAATGGCGAACAGGAAGAATCTGAATTAACGGTTACTTTACCCAATGATATTCAAAAAATTTTTAACATTGTTTATAAACCGGCCTTAAACGATTTAAATGAAATAGTGGGTGTTTTTGTTTCGGCCAAAGATATTACAGAAAAGAAAATAGCTTTAGATGAACTGAAAAACTCAGAAGAAAAATATAAACTGGTATTTTTTAATAGCCCATTACCTAAGTGGATTTGCGATTGTGAAACAGAAAAAATTATTGAAGTAAATGATATGGCTATAAGCCATTATGGTTATAGCAAGGATGAGTTCCTGAATATGACCATGAATGATTTTGGTAAGCTTAACAATACTTTTATTAATGTAAAAGAACAAAATAGTAATATTCATTATGGTATTGTTAACCATACCAAAAAGGATAAAACTATTATAAAAGTAGAAGTTTCGAGTAATAAAATTAACTATCAGAATAAGGATTGTATACTGGTAGTATGTAATGATGTTACAGCAAGAGAAGATGCCATGAAAAAACTTCATGACAACGAAATAAAGCTGTTAAATGCACAAAAGATTGCTAAATTGGGATATTGGCAAATACAATTAGACAGAAAAAATTTGTATTGGTCAAATGAAGTATACAATATTTGGGGAGTTGACAGGAACACATTTGGTTTAAACTATCATTCATTTTTCGAAACAATTTACGAAGACGATAAGGAATTATTAAAGGAGGAACATGCTGCTTTTTTCAGAGGAGAAAAAGAGCATGATTTTGAGCATAGAATAGTTTTGCCTGATGGTTCTGTTAAATGGGTGCATGAAAAAGGCAATGTGTTTAAGGACAAGGATGGAAAAGTACTTTTGTACGAAGGAACTGTGCAGGATATTACTGTAGAGAAATTATTATCTATATCATTACAGGAAAGTAACCAGAGATATGCATATGCTACTAAGGCTACCTTTGATGCTATATGGGACTGGGATTTTGTTTCTAATACTATTTTTTGGGGTGATGGGTTTAATGTTATTTTTGGCTATGATTTAAAAGACACAACAACAGATAGTAGTTCCTGGATAGGAAAAATACATCCGGATGATTATAAAAAAATAGTAGATAGTTTCAGGGAAGCAATTGATGGTAATGAATCCAACTGGATGGCTGAGTTCAGGTTTAAAAAGGCTGATGGTTTTTATGCATTTATTGTTAACAGGGGTTTTATAATAAGAGATAAACATGGGAAAGCCATTAGAATGGTAGGTGCCATACAGGATATTACCAAACAAAAGAAAGAAGAAGAACGATTAAAATTGCTGGAATCGGTAATTACCAATACCAACGACTCTGTTTTAATTACCGAAGCGGAACCTTTTGATTCTCCCGGCCCCCGGGTAATTTACGTAAACGAGGCTTTTACTAAAATGACAGGTTACAGTGCAGAAGAAGTAATTGGTAAAACGCCACGTATTTTGCAAGGACCAAAAACCAATAGGTTAGAATTACAAAAGTTAAGAGAGGCTTTGCATAAATGGGAATCGTGCGAAATAACTACCATTAATTATAAAAAAAACGGAGAAGAGTTTTGGAGTAACTTTACAGTTACTCCTGTTGCCAACGAAAAGGGGTGGTTTACACACTGGATAGCTATAGAAAGAGATATTACTGCAAGTAAATTGGCAGAACAATCTTTACAGGCTTCTTACTACGAAAGGAATACTATTTTAGAAAGTATTTATGATGCATTTTTTGCTATTGATAAGTTAGGTACAGTTATCTATTGGAACAATAAGGCTGAAAAGTTTTTAGGGAAAATAAAAGAGGAAATACTTGGACAAAATTTATGGGAAGTATTTAAAGAAGCAGAGGAAAGTGTTTTCTTTAAAAACTATAGAAAGGCAATAGCCGAAAATGAAACAAAACATTTTGAAGCTCATTCGGATGTTTTGGGGGGGTGGTTCGAAGTAAGTGCATATCCTTCTGTCAATGGTTTATCGGTTTATTTTAAAGACATCACAGAAAGGAAAAATACGGAAATAAAATTACTGGAGCTACATAATGATTTAGAGAAACATGCTAAGGAATTATATGTATCTAACCAGGAGTTGGAGCAATTTGCTTATGTGGCTTCGCATGACTTACAGGAACCATTACGCATGGTTACCAGTTTTTTAACTCAATTGGAAAAAAAATATCATAGTGTTATTGATGATAAAGGCAAGCAGTATATTCATTTTGCTGTTGATGGAGCTAAGCGTATGCGCCAGATTATACTTGATTTATTAGAGTTTTCTAAGTTAGGTAAAATGGAAGATAAACTGGAGTTGGTAGATATTAATGAATTATTGAAAGAAATTTTGAGTTTGTTATATAAAAAAATAGAAGATAAACAGGCCGTAATAACTATTGATAAAATGCCCGTGGTATTATCATTTTCTTCTCCGTTACGACAAATATTTCAAAACTTAATTGGTAATAGTTTAAAATACCATAAAGAAGGTTCTCATCCTAACATATTTATATCGGCAAAGGAGTTAGATAAACACTGGGAGTTTTCTGTGACTGATAATGGAATAGGAATAGACTCAATATATTTTGATAAGATATTTATTATTTTTCAACGCCTGCACCATAAGCAGGAATACTCAGGTACAGGTATGGGTTTGGCCATTACCAAAAAAATAATTGAAAATTTAGGCGGACGAATTTGGGTAGAGTCGGAAGAAGGAAAAGGAAGTACTTTTTATTTTACAATCATAAAAAATTAATATCTATGAAAACAATACATATTCTTTTGGTAGAAGATAATGATGGTGATATACTATTAACTACCGAGGCTTTAGGGGAAGGGAAAATAGTTAACAAAATTAGTGTGGTAAGAGATGGGAAAGAGGCCATTGATTTTGTTAATAAGGAAGGTAAATATACAGAGGAAACTACACCTGATTTGGTATTGTTAGATGTTAATTTACCTAAGAAAAACGGTTATGAAGTACTACAGTATATTAAATCATCGGAAGGCTTAAAACAAATTCCAATTATTATGCTTACTACTTCTTCTTCGGAGAAGGACATTATGCAATCGTATAAAAATTACGCCAATTGTTTTATTACAAAACCTGTAGAAGTAAATGAATTTATGAGTGCGGTAGCTAAAATTGAAGATTTTTGGATAAATATTGTTAAGTTGCCTAAAAACAGAGACTAACAGGTTAAAATGGACAAAAAAAAATATAATATTTTAGTTGTTGAAGATAATTTAGGTGATTTTGTTTTAATTGAAGATTACATTAATGAACAAATCATTGCTCCGAATATTGTACTTGCAAAAAATTTTAAAGAGGCTAAACAGTTAACACAAAATGGTAAATTTAAGTTTGATATTATTTTATTGGACCTTTCACTGCCCGATAGTAGTGGTGAGCAATTAATAATAGAAATAACCTCACTTAAATTAGATTGTCCTATTATAGCCTTAACAGGATATACTGATATTGAGTTTAGCATTAAATCAATGTCATTGGGTATAGCCGATTATTTGTTAAAAGAAGACATTAATGCCACCTCACTGTATAAAAGTATTGTTTACAATATAGAAAGAACAAAAACAAATTTTAAATTATTTGAATCGGAAAAGCGGTACAGCGATTTATTTCAGTTAAGTCCGCAACCTATGTGGGTATTTGATTTGGAGTCTCTTCGTTTTTTGGATGTAAATCAGGTTGCTGTTGATCATTACGGGTATAGCAAAGAAGAGTTTTTAAGTAAAACGATTAGAGATATAAGACCTACGGAAGATATTTATATTGTTGATGAAGCTGTAAAAAAAATAAAGGATGAGCCGGAGGGTGGAATTACGATGGGTACTTACAGACATACCAAAAAAAATGGCGAATGTATTCAGGTAGAACTACGCGGAAACATTATAAATTATAATGGTAGAAAAGCTGAAATAATTGTAGTAAATGATATTACTGAAAAGGCTAATTATATTAAAGCCATTGAAGAGCAGAATAAAATATTAAATGAAATTGCATGGATGCAATCGCATTTGGTAAGAGCTCCTTTGGCCAGAATGATGGGTTTAATAGACGTAATTCAAAACCATAGTTTAAATGATGTAGAGAAAGAGGAAATGATGACTTATTTACTTAATTCAGCCAATGAACTGGATATTTTAATTAAAGATATTTCCAATAAAACCTACGAGGCGAAACTTAAAAATTAAATAGGCAAATGAGGCCCCTTACTATTTTAAATTTTAGCAATAATAAGGGGATAGTCATTTAGTAGTTTAGCATTACACCCACGCCAAGACCCATATCACTATCATAATGGGTTGAAATACCTAAGTTTTTGCTTACTATATAACGCAGGGAAGTCATGTATTCCATGTCTGAGTTAGTCATAAAACCAAAACGTATACGTTTGCCAACGGGAATATCTTCACGCATTAATTGCAAACGTAACTTTCCATCAGAATCTATTCTTGCATCGGCTTTTAACAACATGGGTAAGGTGTATTCAATACCTAAACAAATAACAGCTCTCTTATCTTTAGTGCTTTCCTGTCCGAAAATATTTTTTTCTCCTTCTTCATGCATTTGTCTGTAACGCCAGTCAATACCTGCATAAGGAAATAACCATTGCATACGTCCTATGTATCTGCCAAAATGGGTTTCTACTTCATAGCCGTGGTCGTTGTTATAACCTAAACGCCATTCGGCCTGAAAATTCCAGCGGGTATTCTGGTACATGGCTTCTCCATCGTTGCCATTGCTGGCAAAATCATTTTGTGCCATAAAATGAAACTCACGGTCATCGGCATAGAGCTTTTTTAAGGCTGCTTTTGGGTTTGGTATTTCAGGGTTGGCAGGTGAGTTTTCATAACTGAATATGCGTCCCATGCCACTCATCATATGGTATAAAATATGGCAATGGAAAAACCAGTCGTTGGTTTCAGTTGCAGCAAATTCAATGGTATCTGTTTCCATGGGGAATATATCCAATACATTTTTTAAGGGTGCATAATCTCCCTGCCCGTTAAGCAATCTGAAAAAATGTCCGTGTAAGTGCATAGGATGCCTCATCATAGAACCATTGTATAGTATAATTCTAATGTTTTCTCCTTTTTTAATCAATATTTTATCGGCTTCTGAAACGGTTTTATTATCAAGGCTCCATACATACCTGTTCATATTACCTGACAGTTCAAACCTGAATTCCCTGTAATTGCCTTTGGGTAAATTTGTTTTGTAGGGTGATTTGAGCATGGCATAGTTGAGCGTAACTATATCTGATAATTTGTTACTATTATATTGGTCGTCTTTATTATTGCTTACCCCTGTAATTTCCGGATACATCACTATGTTCATATCCATTTGCTGCAGGCTCATGTGCATGCCCATATCATCTAAACGGCCATTCATTTTCATCATATCATTCATCATTTTCATACCATCAAAATATTTTAGTTTAGGAAGCGGATTTGTTAACTGCTTTATACCATTTCCTACCCATAAGGAGGTTGATTTGATGCGGTCTTCTGAAGTAGCTAAAAATTCGTAAGCGGTACTGTCGTTTGGAATGGTAATAACTACATCATAGGTTTCAGCTACAGCTATAATCATTCTGTCAACAGTAACCGGTTGTACATCCATGCCATCATTGGCTACCACCTCTATTTTTCCACCTGCATATTTTAACCAGAAGTAAGTTGAGGAAGAACCATTGATAACGCGTAAACGTATTTTATCGCCTGCTTTAAAATGTTTTGCTTCATTATTTACCTGCCCATTGCTTAAAAATTTATCGTAATACACATCGCTTACATCCATGGCTAACATACGTTTCCATTCGTTGTTTATTTTGGTTTTGAAATGTTTGGCTTGTATGGCTTCTGCGTAACTTTGGGTAGAGCCTTTTTTAATAGCATACCAGTCGCTGGCATTGTGTAGTTTCCTGTGTACTTCAAAAGGTTTTTCGTTGGTCCAGTCGCTTAATACCAAAGTATAGTCGGGTAGCTTGTCTATGGCCCTGAAAGTACTGTCCTGTTCTTTTTTACGGATAATAAAAGCGCCATACATACCATTTTGTTCCTGCAATTTGGTGTGGCTATGGTACCAATAAGTGCCGCTTTGTATTAACTTAAAAGCATAAACATGGGTTTGTCCTGCGGGTATGGGTTGGGTGGTCAGGTATGGAACACCATCATATTGGTTAGGTAATATAAGGCCATGCCAATGGATGGATGTTTCTTCTTTTAACAGATTGTGTACATAAATAACCGCGCTATCTCCTTCTGTAAAATTGAGTTGCGGCATGGGTATCTGTCCGTTTACAGCGTATGCTTTTACGGGTTTGTTTGCATAGTTAACAAGGGTGTCGTTTATATATAAATGGTAAGTTACAACAGGTTGTGCAAATGCTTTGGCTATTGAAAAACAAAACAACATTACCAACATTATTTGTATTAATTTTTGGGTATTGAAAATCATGGATGGTTTTATTAAAGGTATTAATGAATAGCTTACAGTTATGAGAACATGCATGGCCTGTCAACTCTTTTATACTAAAGAGTCGACAGGTTGCAATAAACTGTAAGTTGATTTACTGTATGGTTATGGCTTAATGGTTTCAATGTTGCTTCCACATGAAAGCATTTGTGAACCGTAGTAAGGATTTTTTATGGATTTTTCTTTACTTAGCCAATTAGCTCCTTTGCCATTATCAGCCATCGGGCAATGCTGGTAATAAATAGTTTGTTCTATACTACTTACTTTTAACAACTCATACAGAGTTTTTGATAAAACTATAAAGTTGCTGCGTTGCTTTTCAATGTTACCAGCCTTTGCTATATTTTGCGTAATGCTTTTTAAATCTTTTTCTGTTTTTATCCACACTGCATGTTCTTTGCTGGTGAGTTGTTCCATTTTAATAGCTTGTAAAGTGTTTTGTAACTTTAAAGCTTTGGTACTTGCTGCTTTTGTGTTTGATTGTACGAGGGCATCTTTCAGTAAAAAGTAGTTATCGAACACAGCCGTTAATTGGTTTGTATTGGTAACAATAACGGTTTCGGTTTTTATAGTATTGTTAACGTCAGTAGTTTTTAAGGTATCAGATGTAGGTAATGAATTATGCTGTTTGTATGCTCTTTCGTATTGGCAGCAAGCTTTTAACTGCTTGTACGATTCTGTTGGAGCCAAGTATTGCTCATTATCGTAACCGGCCAATGCTATTTGTTTTAGTACTGCCGCCAGATTTGTTTTTTCTTTATCGAAAGTAACAGCGGCTATTTTGCTGTCTTTGTTCCAAATGGTTTTAAAGCTGTTATTACTACTTCCTGCTTTTTCTATAGTGGCTTTGCATATATCACAGTTACCATATATTTTAACGTTTTGGATAACTGTATTTTTTATACTTGCGGTGCATGCAGTAATAGATAGCATGCCAATAATAATGATTGATAATAGGGTGTTCATGTTTTTTATTAATTTAAATGTTTGTATTGGTTTGTTTAAGTTTTAATGAGCGATAAACGCACAGCGTAATTACTAAACAACCTTTAAATTAATAAAATACGCAAGTGTATATGGGTTCTGTAGTTAGGTTTATAATAGGGTAGCGGAGGTGTTTGCGTAATGGTTTCACTACCGCTTAAGTGGTTATAGGTATTGCAGGCAGTGGCATTATGCAGAGGGAGTGCATGAGTAGTTTTTGTATCCTGTTTTTCGGCTACATTATTTTGGGTATGAGCCTGGGCTATTTTAAGCTGTCCTTGTATTTGCCTGCAGCAATCTTGTTGCTTATTGGTAAGCCCGCACTGGTTGCAGGTATTTTTTGTAGTTTGCCATATACTCCAGCCCACCAGCTTATCAGCACAAAACTGTAAGCTAATGTTAGCCCCGATAGTTGCTGAACTATACAGGGCTAATAGTAATATGGCAATTGTTTTTTTCAACGTGGTGTTGTGTGCTGAATTATTGTGCTACTGCTTTGAAACCAATTTTTTCAATTGATTGAATAATATCGTTGCCCGATACATTACTGTTTTTAATAGTTAAAGGTTTGGTGGGCTGGTTAATATCTACTTCCCAGTTGCCTTCGCCTGCTATTTGGTTTAATGTATTGGTTACTTTAGCAACACAGCTGCTGCAATTGATGTTGGTATTGAATACTTGATTTTCCATTTTAGTTTTAATTGATGTTACAAAATTGATTGAATTGTTTGTTTTAACTGTTATATAATTCGGGGTTTGATTTGTAATTAATTGTTTTATTATTTATTTAATCCATTTCAGGCGCAGGCTATTGCTAACTACGCTAACACTGCTTAAAGCCATAGCTGCTCCTGCTATCATTGGGTTTAATAAAAAACCGTTTACCGGGTACAGCATACCGGCTGCCAATGGTATGCCTATCAGGTTGTAAATAAAAGCCCAGAACAGGTTTTGCCGAATGGTTTTAACCGTTTGCTTACTCAGTTTAATGGCAATGGGTATTTTGGTCAAATCGCTGCTTATAATGGTCATTTTAGCTACATCCATGGCTATATCGCTTCCTTTTCCCATGGCTATGCTTACATTGGCTTGTGCCAGTGCATGGCTATCGTTTATTCCATCGCCTACCATGGCTACTATTCTGCCCTGCTTTTGCAGTTGCTCTATAAACAAGGCTTTATCAGCCGGCATGGTTTCCGCTTTAAAATTTTTTAAACCTACCTGTTTAGCAACCGCACTGGCAGTTTGTGTATTGTCACCCGTAAGCATGTAAGTTTCTATATTCATTTTGGCCAGCATGCTAATGGCTTGTTTGGAGCTGTCTTTTACTTTATCGGCAATGGCTATAACAGCCAGTAGTTTTTCATCATTACCAAAGTAAACAACGGTATTAGCAGCTTCTGTTAGCTGGTTTATTTTTTGTTGTAAAGCTGCCGGAATCAATGAGTAATAATCCTTCATAAGCTCACCATTGCCTACCCACCACCAGCTGTTTTCAAAACGGGCTATTATGCCTTTACCTGTTATACTTTCAACATGGCTTATGTTTTTAAAAATAGCCTCGTTATTCAGCTTTTGTACAATGGCTTCGGCCAATGGATGTTCTGATGATTGCTCTATGCTGAAAAGGATATTTTTATGCAAGGTTGTTTCTGCTCCATTTAACCAGATTGTATCAACCACCGTTGGCTTACCTTCGGTAATGGTTCCTGTTTTATCTAATACAATGGCGTTTATCTGGTGTGCCAGCTCTAAGCTTTCAGCATCGCGTATCAGTATACCATTCTCAGCTCCTTTACCCACACCAACCATAATAGCAGTTGGAGTAGCGAGACCCAGGGCACAAGGGCAGGCAATAACCAATACGGTTACCATAGCCAGTAAGCCTTGTGTTACCCCGTTTTCGCCACCCAGAAAATACCAGGTAAAAAAGGTAAGCATGGCTATTATAATAACTATAGGAACAAATATGCCCGCAATTTTATCAACCAGTTTTTGTACAGGTGCTTTGCTTCCCTGTGCTTTCTCCACCATGCGTATAATGCCTGCCAGTAGGGTATCGCTGCCTACTTTACTGGCTGTTATCTGAAAGCTGCCCTTCTGGTTAATGGTGCCGGCAAATACGGTATCATTTATTTGTTTGGCTACCGCAATAGGTTCTCCTGTAATCATGCTTTCGTCTACATAACTGCTGCCTTCTTTTACCAAACCATCTACAGGCACTTTATCACCGGGCTTAACCAATAGTATATCATTTACCTTTACCTGTGCTATCGGTATTTCCATAGTGTGGTCGCCATGCACTACAGTAACTGTAGAGGGTTGTAAACCCATTAGTTTTTTAATGGCTGATGAGGTGTTGGCTTTGGCTTTTTCTTCCAGTAATTTACCCAGTAAAATAAAGGCAATTACTACAGCCGATGCTTCAAAATATACGTGTCCGTGTAAGCCTCTTTGGTGCCAGAATGCCGGAAATAATGTATTGAAAACACTGAATACATACGCTATACCTGTACTTAAAGCTACCAACGTATCCATATTGGCTTTACGGTGTTTGGCCTGTTTCCATGCATTACTGAAAAAGGAACGGCCAAACCACAATACCACAGGAGTGCTTAACAACCACATGATATAATTGGCATAAGGCATATCCATCAAAAACATACCTATAGTTACCAAAGGAATGCTCAAAACAATGGTCCAGGTGGTTTTTGTTTTGAGCTTGTTCAGGTTACTGTTATGGAACTCGGCTATGGCTTGTTTGCTATCCTCGCTATCGGCAATTAACAAATCATATCCTATGGCTTGTATAGCCGTTTTTAGCAATTCAGGATTGGTAATGGTGTTTACATATTCCAGTTGTACTGTTTGGTTGGCAAAGTTAACTGCTGCATTTACAGTACCTGCCGTATGCTGCAAAATACTTTCTACACTTGAGGCACAGGAGGCACAGGTCATGCCTGTTACAGCAAATTGTTTTTGTTCCGTAAGTACCTTATAACCCAAATCACGGATATGGCTAACGGCAGCTTTTATTAAGTTGGTTTGGGTATCGGGTATTTCTATAAA
>CAYTWI010000018.1:0-40640 GCA_964442045.1 uncultured Bifidobacterium sp. | reverse complement strand
TTTATTAAGTGTTGAATATTGATCCTGTAAGTCTTTATGTTGTTTTTGCAAACCTTGGATTCCTTTTTCTAGTCCATCATTCTTTTTTACATATGCATCAATGGTTGCTTTATGGCTTTCTATCAAATATTTCCAAATAGAACTAACGAGTTTGCTTCGTTGGTTTGAATAATCATTGACAATATCATTATGTATTTTTATCTGCGCATTACATTCATTTATTAGTTTTTGAAGGCTTTCGAATTGCTCTTTTGTTGTAATCAATTCTATACTTCTGCTGGGTTCTTTAGATTTATTATTTAGTAGTTCTTTATTTGTTATAAATTGACTAATTAATGTTTTAAGTAGTGCTGAAAAAGATTCGATACTTAGCTTTGAATCTTCATTACTTTTTTGCTGCAATTCTACTTGCTCAAGTAAGCTCTGTAAAGTCAAAGAAGCCCTTTGATATTCATCTGATAGTGATTTGACTTTTTCGGTATCTTGAGTAAATGATTCATCGAAATAATCTTCAAGCTGTTTTCTGAATTTTTCGGTAATCGTTTTTTGCTGACAGAATGGACATTTATCGTCTTCTTGCAAGTAACCTCTTCCTTCGTTTACCCAATCATTTAAGTTGAGTTTTTGTATTAATCCGGCAATTTGTACATCAGTCTTACCTATTATTTTTTTCTTCCAAATTTTGTCTTTTTCTATTTCTAACAATCTCGCAAAATCTATGTTATTCAACATTGATAGCAGAGCCGGAACCTTGTCGAAAATTGTGTGTGCCTTATCTGTGAGTTCTTCAAGTGTTAGTAGTTTCTCTTTATTGTTACTAAACTCTTCCATTAACTTCTCCTTAAAGCCATTTTTATTTAGAAATCCTCTAAAAGCCTCTTTGAAGCTATACTCATTTTCTTTATAGATATCTTTCCAAACAACTTCTTTAAAATTATTCTCCTCTTGAGTTTTATTTTCTTCCTGCTTTTGAAGTGTATTTTTCTTGTCTATTCCCTTTGCTTTTATTTCTGCTAAGTCTGATTGCATTTTAGCAATAGCTTCTATTTCTTCCTTTGTAGCCTGTCCTAATGTAAAAACACCATCCATTTTTCCTTTTCCAAAATTCCTCTCCCTAAAGTCTTTATTATAAACCAATGCATTGACAGGTAAATTTCCTTTCCACGAAAGTTGGCACTCGGAATAAACACTCTCTGCTGGGTTATAGATAAGTTTTGACAGAGTAGTTTTTCCACACCCATTGGCACCATAAATGAAATTGATTTTCTTTAGATTGACTAATTGAATCCCGGTTGTATCATAGGTAGCAACCTTCTTAATAATTATTGACTCAAGCATATGGTTAGATTTATTTAATTCTTAATACTGATTATTTAACTTTTTCCGCGTGATGGATAGCAGCGGAAATCCTTTTGTGGTTGCCTTAGCGCCACAAAAGATTGCAGCGCAGAGCCCGACCCCGCAAACGAAAAGCTTAATTGTTTATCGCTATTTTTTGTTGTGGGGGCAGGCCCAAATGTTTTATATATTATTGCTACCGTCATGCTGCTTTTATGGTTACTTTACTTTTACCTCCGTTTTGTTTGCTCACACTGATCTGCACGGGGATACGTTCGGTCATTTCCTGCACGTGGGAGATCACGCCCACCTTGCGGCCCTGGTTGTGCAGGCGTTCGAGGGCATCCATGGCTACATTTAGCGTATCGGGATCGAGCGAGCCGAAGCCTTCATCGATAAAGAGCGACTCCACCTGCATGCGGCTGGAGGAGAGCGATGCCAACCCAAGGGCCAGCGCCAGGGATACGAGGAATGACTCGCCCCCGGAAAGGGAATTGACCGTGCGCACCTCGTTGCCCATATCGCCATCGGCCACCTGCAGGCCTAGGCTTTGCGGGATGCGTTGCAGCACATAACGCCTGCTGAGCATGGCCAACTGCACATTGGTGTAACCGAGCAGCACATCGAGGGTATATTCCTGCGCCACCTGCCTGAATTTTTTGCCATCGGCCGAACCGATGACCTGGTTGAGCATGGCCCAATTATTCACTGTTCTTTCTTTGGCGGCTATTTGCTGCAGCAGGGCTCCGGCCTTTTGCCGGTTGTCGGCATCCTGCTTTATGCGGAGTTTGGTTTCGGTATCTTCGCGGTTGGTGTCTTGCAATGCTGTGCGTGCTATACTTAACAATTCTGTCACTGCTTCCATGCTTCTTTCGGATGTGCCTTGCTTGCGATGTTGCTCCAATGCTTTTTGATGTTCGTTCAACACAGTTTGTGCCTGCAGCAAAGCATCGTTTACCTGTTGCAGGGCTTGCCGTTCGGCTGCTATCCATTGGGCAGATAAGCTAAGCAGGGCTTGGAGCTCGCCCCTTGTAAGAGACGGTGTATAACTGCTGTTGTGTGCGGCCAGCCATTGGGTAATGGTGTTTTCTAACTCTTGTATTGCGGTACGCAGCCGTTGCAAATCTTGTTGCGTTTCATCACGCTGAGTAGTGGTGCGGGTAATGGCATGTTGGGTTTGTTCGTGCCTGTTTTTGTACGCATCAAATGTTTGTTGTGCCTGGTCGATAGCTGCTTTTAACTGCTGCTCCACCATGGCTGTTGCACGGCCTTCAAACAACTCTTTTCTTTGGGCAAGTAGTGCCTGGTATTGTTGCGAAATTCCGGAAAGGGTTTCTTGTTTTTTGCTTACATCTGTTATGAGCAATTGTTGTTTGTCTTCATCGCCTTTAATGGTTGCGGCCAGTACTTGCTGTTGTTGGGTGTTTTCGTCCAGCGCCTTGGTATTGGTTTTCCATTCGGCAGCAAATTGCGTGATGCGTTGGGTAAAGGCATCGGCATCGGCCTTCCAGTTGTTGAACCAGTCTGCACCGGTAAAATATATGCTAAGGGATTTCTGTGTTTGTTCCAGTTTTTGAATAGCTTTGTAATAATCGTTTTGCGCCTGTTGCAGCTTTTCTTTTTGCAATGCAATATCGCTGCGGAGGTCTTTTAATTGGTTGTCGGCCTCACGGTATTGAGTTGTGGCTTTTTCATGTAGTCCTTTATGTGCTTCGAGTTCTCGTTGCTGTTTTTGTGCTTTTTCGATTTGTTCCTGAAGCTTTTGCTGTTGTTGTTTCTTACGCGTTAACTGCTGTTTTAACCACGCAGCTATTTCAGCAGGCACATGGCTTTCGGCTTCGCTGTATTGTGAAAAATGTAACCAGCTTTCGCGGTATTCTTTTATCTGTTGTTCCAGGAGTAGTTGTTCGCCTGAAAGGCGTGTAATGTCTTTTTCGAGCTGCGTTGTCTTTTCCTTTAGCGAGCTTTGCAAAGTGAGGGCTTTTTGCCAGGCCGTTTCTTGCTGTTTGAAATCAGCTTCAAGCCTGGCAAGGATGTTATCAATACGCGGATCGTGCGTGGCGTATGGATGTTCAGTGCTTCCACAAACGGGGCAGGGCTGTTGTTGGGTTAGCTGTTCACGCATGCTTACCACATTTTCGGCAGACTCCATACGTGCCATTTCCAACGAACGCGAAGCTGCCTCTTTAAGCGTTTGAGCGGTTTCGAGTGCTTTGATGGTATCGATTAATTGTTGCCGGGTTTTATCGAGCTCGTTTTTATTTTGTGTTAACGTAAGCAGGTCTTTTTCGTACTGCGTGGTTGCATCAAACAGTGTTTTCCAGTCGGCAGTGGCTTGTACGAGCTCCAGTACCTGCGCATCTGCTTCGGTTTTATTTTGCTGAATGGCAGCGATGTCAATAACCGACACAACAGCCTGTATTTTGGTAAGGGCGGCCGCCAATTCCTGTTCGGTTTCGGTAAGACGGGACAGGGTTTCGGTTTGTGTTTTTTCTTCGGCCTGTTTGGTTTCCAGCAATTGTTGTAACGCAGTGGTATTTCCCTGTGCCTGCTCTGCTTCCTGCAACACAGCAAGGGCATCGGACAGGGTATTTAATACCAGCTTTTCGTTTTCGGCCAATGGCTTGCGGCTTTGATGCTGATTGACATATTTAGTAAGCTGTTCAATGGTTTGCTGCAATTGTTGCGTTTGCTGCTTGAGCGTAGCAATATATTGGTTGTGCTGTTTGAGTGCTGTTTGTGCCTGTTGTAATTGGGTTTCTGCATCCTGCTGTTGCTTGATGCGTTCGCTCAGTTGCACATCGAGTTGCTTTGCTTTATTGAGTGAAGGTTGTGCCTCTTCCAGTGCTTTAACGTTGGCTTCCAACGTTTGCTTTGAATTGTTCAGGGCTTCATCCTGTTGCTTTTGCTGCTCCTGCAATTGCAGCAGTTCTGTTTCAAGGGCTTTGTGTTTGGTTTCTTTATCGGTAAGCAATTGTTGCTGTGTATGCAGACCTTCAACCTGGCCCCTTACAGATTGTACCTGCTCTACCTGCACCAGCTTTTGTTCCCTGGGAGCTGCTTCTGTTTTTTGAGTAGTGGCTGATTCTAAAGCTTGATTGGATGCCGACAAAGTATCTTGAAGCACATTGAGTTTTTCATGCCATGCCAGCTCTTTAGCAAGGGATTCTTCGTACTGCTGCTGTTGCTGTAACAGCGTGCTGAGCTCTGCTACGCGGTTGTTAAGTGCGGCCAGTTCTTCCTCATTCAATACGCTGATTCCTTCCTGTTGTAAATGCAGAATCGTCAATGCATCTTTTTCTTCGCGGTGACGCTCAAATACGCGTTTAGATATTTGGGTATATATTTCGGTACCTGTGAGTTTTTCGAGTAGCTCTGATTTTTCGCTGGTAGGCGCTTTGAGGAAAGCAGTAAAATCGCCCTGTGCCAGCAGCACCGCACGGGTAAACTGCTCAAAGCTGAGGCCGATGTGGCGGGAAATAGCAGCCAGCACTTCGGTTTTGGTGCCCTGCACATCCGCTTGCTTATCAATATTTTTGCACGTAACCTGATAGGTTTGCAAAGCGCCTTCGGCTTTGTTTCGTGCGCGCCTTACACTCCATTGTGCACGGTGACGGTTTCCATCCACGCCCATAAAATCCACTTCGGCATATCCTTCTGCTGCACCATCGCGCAGTATTTTCCGCGGGTCGCTTTGGGTAATGGTAGCACCCGAAACATCCTGTATGCTCTGGTTAGGGTCGCTGGATTTATCATACCGCGGAGTTCGCGCATACAAAGCCAGGCACAAAGCATCAAGTATCGTAGATTTGCCCGCACCCGTAGGGCCGGTAATGGCAAAGATCCCGGCAGATGATAAAGGCTCCTGTGTGAAGTCGATCTCGGTAGTACCTTCGAGGGATGCCAGGTTTTTGATACGTATGGCTAAAATTTTCATGCTTCTTCGTTTTGCGCTACCTCTTGGGCAACCTGGTGAAACAATTGAAGCATTTCTTCCGGAACCGGATTCTGATAGGTCGATTCATAAATCTTCGAAAAGATATCGGCCGGTTTCAGCTCATCGAGCTTTTGTTGTGTATCGGTATAAGTTCGTTCTGCGGTACTAGTTGCGGCCGACTTTACATTAATGGTTGCCAGCCTTACATGCTTACCCTGAATGGCTTGTTCTATCTTATACCTGCGTGACGGATCGGGCTGATCTTCCAGCACCCGTACTTCGAGGTAAGGGGCAGCTTCGCGGTTGGCCACGGCATCGGGAAGTTTGCTGAGTTCTTTTAATACGTCTTCGATAGCCGCATGTTTTTCGGGTACGCTTAGCACTGGTATTGTTACCGGTATTTCGATGGTGCGAATATTTTGAACGCTTTCTCGTTCCACTTCAAACACTACCACCTGGTGTTTATAATTACGCTCAGAAAACGACATGGGCAAAGGGCTTCCACTATACCGGATATGCTCCATACCACCTATACGTTGGGCTTTATGGATATGGCCCAATGCTACGTAAGCGATGTCTTTGTGAAATGCAGCAGCAGAAATGCACTCTACACCACCCATAATGAGGCGTTCGCTTTTGTTGAGGTCGGTTACTTCGGCTTGCTGCGCATGCAAATGTCCCATGGTAATAATCGCCTGTCCGGCTAGCTTTTTAGTCAATACATATTCGTATGCCTGCCTGTAAAATGTGCTTACGCCTTCAGTATAAGGATTATCACAATCCGGCACAACAGGATAATCACCCATACGCAGGAATGGCACTGCCATACACCATGCTTTCACTTGTCCGTTTTTATCTTTTAACGGAATGGTGAGTTTTTCATACTTAAAATTTCCTTCTGCATCTTTCTCCACCAGCCCGATGATGTGAATATTGGATGATTCCAACAAAGGCTTGGGCGATTCCAATCTCGCAGCAGAATCGTGGTTACCTGCGATGATGATAATTTGTAAAGAAGGATTCTTTTGTGTGGCGTGGTTCAGAAAAGTATAAAACAGTTTAACGGAAGTTGCTGACGGATTTGACAGATCGAACACATCTCCACTGATGAGCAATACATCGATTTGCTCCTGTTGCAATGTTTGCACCAACCATTGAAGAAATTGCTGGTGCTCATACGTGCGGTCGTACTCGTGGAATAATTGACCTATGTGCCAGTCGGCCGTGTGGAGGAGTTTCATAGTAATTGTATACTGCTAACAGAAATCAGGTTAAAGAATCTCTGCCTATTAATTCGTATTCGTAAGATTTTTACTCAAACGTATTTATAAAATTGTATGCAAACAATAGTTGGCTTTTTGTCGTTCAAATCAATTAGTCATAATTCTTAAAGGAAAACAGTTTAAAATACTGGAAATAAAAGACAAAGCATTATTTTAAGCTAAGGGCACCTTTTAAAAAAGAGTATTTATACTATGAAAAAAGGGTATTTATACTACACAAATTAAAAATTTTAATTTATCAATTACATAACATATTGATTTTGGTTATTTGCTCTTTTAAAAAGCAGCTATTTTTTAATTTTTAGTTGCTATCTTAAATATTATTGGTAATTAACCGTTTTTCATGAATATCTTTTTAAAGTATAAAAATAGCAAAAAATGTACGTTGTTTATCATTAATTAAAAACTGACAATGCCCGCTTTGGCGATGCCAATCTATAACACACCACATCCGATATTGAATGTTGTGGGTGGTTAAAAAGTGATTACTAAAGGTTATTATCCTAAAATTAGCTGCTATTTATGGCAGCTAAAAATGTAGTACAGCCTATTAAACATGGTATATAATGTTCAACAAATGGCAAAAAACGGCAAAATGTATGTTACCCACCCCGCTAATCAAGAACTGATACATCAACTTTGTTGTGCTGTAGTATACATAACTCAAAATAGCCATCACCAAAGTTGGCTTTAGTAGATGGTTACAAACCGTTTATTACTGGTTACCAAAAGTACCGTAACCGGTTACTAGACGGTAATTATTAGCGGTTACTATCCTGAAAAATAGCTGCTATTAATAGTAGCTAAAAATTTAGCAAAGCCCATTAAGACATGATACATATGTTTCAATAAATGGCAAAAAACGGCAAAAAATGTATGTTACTCACCCCGCTAATTAAGAACTGATACAGTCAACTTTGGTGGTGCTGTAGTAGTATAATAAATGAAAATCACCACCAAAGTTGGCTGTGGCAGATGGTTACAAACCGGTTATTATTAGCGATTATTATCCTAAAAAATAGCTGCTATTTATAATAGCTAAAAATGCAGCGCAGCCCATTAAGACATGGTATATAATCTTTCAATAAATGGCAAAAAACGGCAAAAATTGACATTTTACTTACCATTAAGAACCGACACCGCCAGCTTTGGCGATGTTGTGCTATAATACTACCACCACATCCGATATTGGGTGTGGTAGGTGGTTACAAACCGGTTATTACCAGTTACCAAAAATACCGTAACCGTTTACTACACGGTAATTATTAGCGGTTATTGTCCTAAAAAATAGCTGCTATAAATAGCAGCTAAAAATGTAGCGCAGCCCATTTAGACATGATATATAAGTGTTCAATAAATAAGCAAAAAACAGTAAAAATGTATGTCGTTTACCAATAATTAAGAACCGACACGGCCAACTTTGGTGATGCTGTGTTATAATATTACCACATCCAATATTGGCTGTGGTGGGTGGTTACAAACCGGTAATATTAGCTGTAACTATCACATAATAACTCACCATATGCATAGTAAACAGAATATAACACAACCAGTAGTGGAAGTGGTGGCTAAACGATGTCAATAAAGGGATTTTTATGGTTAAAGCTTCTTAATTTCCATCAATGTTAGCTTAGTCATTTTCTTTATTTCCTCGTTGCTCATGCCTGCTGCTTTTAATTTTTGCGCAATATCAATTCTTGCTTTCTTATCTGCTTTTTCTGTGGCAATCTCCGTTTTCATTTCGTTTAAATCGGCTTTTGTTCGGTCAACCAATTCCCAAACACCACTGGTTTTGATTTTTGTCATTAAGCCATTATCATCAAAGCTGAAATATTGCTTTTCAGCAATAATAAGGTGGTCTATAACACTAATTTCTAAAAACTTACCGGCCTTGTAAAGGTAGTCAGTTAAATCCTTATCAGCTTGTGATGGAATGGTAGTACCGCTTGGGTGGTTATGTACAAAAACTACCTGTGTAGCCAGTTTGTAAATGGCCATTCTAAAAGCATCAGCAGGTTTAATATGTGCTCGGTTTTGTGCCCCAAGTGCAAGCAACTCAATAAACAATAACTTACTCTGGTTACTCAATCCTACAATCCATAGATGTTCTTGTGCTCTTCTTAATCTGTTTTCACGCAACAGAATTTGCTGCATTATTTTATAAACATCATCGGAGGTAACAACTTTTATCTTTTGTGCTTCGTTTAGTTTCACATTCATGGGGTAAATATAAATGATTACACCGCGAATATAATCAACAGTTATTGGTTGTTGTTATAGTTTTGAGCTTAATTAAAAAAAGAGTATAACCCTAGGAAAAGTAGTGAATTAGTTATAATAAGCTATTAAATAAATTATAGCCTAGTAATAAAATTGAAATAAATATTACAACTAATAATTTAAAATACATTTAACATATTCTTTAGTATATTTTCAATATAATTGTAGCCAAATTTTTTAACCATTATGCAATTAAAAACCCCTTGGTTTACTCTTACAAAGTATTTAAGAGTAAATACGATTCTATTTTTTTTACTATTAATCTCAAATTTTGCTGTTGCGCAAAGTGAGGAGCCACCTGCGAGCCCAGATACTACTTTTGCAGGTTACATTAATGATTATAGGGTAGATGTTGTATATACCTATGATATGATAAACTTAGATATAAATGTAGCATTGAATATAGATTCTTTAAGTTTAGGTGTACAATATGAAGTAATACAAACATTTCTAAACACAAAAAATTTACCTGTAATCATTAAAGATATAGCCCCTTCATGTACATGCATTTCAACTGATTGGTACAAACAGCCTATTGCACCTGGTGCTACCGGATGGATAAAGATTAAATATCTGGCTACTATACCCGATAAAAAATCAAAATTGGTTAAAGCCATAATATATGATGAAAAAGGATATAAACCAATGGGTATTCAACCAATAAAAATAAGTGTAAACGTAAAACAACCAGCAAATAACTAATATGAAAACAATAATAAAAATATCGATAATAGCATTAGGACTATTTTTAACGAAACAATCGTTTGCACAAGACCCATACCGATTTACAACGGTAAAATATGATTACGATGCCAATGGTAATAGATGGAATAGAAGTATTTTATTTACCATGAATAAAATGAGTCAATCAGATACTATTACATCTAGTGTGCGCAAACCATTTAAAGAGAGTGTATTGGATTCATTCGGAATAAAAGAAATTGTTATTTTCCCCAATCCAACTTTTGATATTTTAAAGGTAAAGATTGTGAGTGCCTTTGCATCACCATTGTCAGGTTCTGTAAAAGTATTTAATACCTTAGGCACCACCCAATATATTAATCAAACCATTCAATTGAATAACGATATTGATTTTACACTGCTTGCTGCCGGTTTGTATATACTTAAAATAGAGGTAAATGGTCAGGTGAAAACCTATAAAGTACTCAAAAATTAATCCAACCATTTACTGTATTGAACAAAATAAGTATGAATTTTAAAAGTGTATTAATTATAATAAGCGTATTAGTTTATACGCAATCATTTAAAGCAATTGCGCAAACCTATGGAGTTGGTAATACCAGTGTAACAGCTGATGTAGGGCAGATGGGAAATGCAACAGCTACAATACCTATTTATTGTCCTTCTGGACGATTAGGTATAAAGCCAGGTGTAAACTTAGTATTTAACAGCCAAGCCAATAGTGTTATATTGGGAAAAGGTTGGAATATAACAGGAATGAGTGTAATAAGCCGTTCCGGAAACAATTGGCATTTAGACAATGGTGTACAAGAAACCGTTAAGTTAAGTGGAACTGATAAGTTAACTTTAGACGGACAGAGATTGTTATTGGTTCAAGGTGTAACCAATAGTTTTTTTATCCATAATAATGTTTTTAGAACAGAAGTAGACCAGTTTGTTAAAGTTACTTATAAGAATGTTAGCGGAAACGAATATTTTGAAGTTGATACCAAAGATGGAGGTAAGATGTTTTATGGGCAAAGCAATAATAGCCAACACAGGCCAGATGGTTCTAGTAATGTTTTAGCTTGGTACATCAGTAAAAGCTATGATAGAAATGGAAATTATATGGAGTATTTTTATTCCAATACCGGAGGACAAATACTGTTAACAGAAATAAAATACACCGGGTTCGATGCCACTATAAATGGCACTAAAACCAGTTCGTTGGCCCAAGAAAACCCTTTTAATAAAATTACCTTTACTTATGAATCAACTACACATGAAGGTAAGCAATATGTTAATGGCGAAAAATTAGTACAAAATAAGCGTTTGCAAAACATTAAGACCTATGCCGATGCTAATTTAGCAAGAACTTATTCAATGGAGTATACTACCGATGACATAAACTCTTATTTGAGCAAAATAACTGAGCAAAATGGTAATGGGGAGGCTATGCACCCTATTGATATTACTTGGACACCTGATGCAAGTTCCGATAAAACGCGAATAAAGAAGATAATTGATTCAGAATTGTTTCCAAATAAATACTATGGAGATTTTGATGGTGATGGTAAAACAGATATATTAATGGTTTCTGGAACTTTAAATCCATTAAATGGGGAGTTGTTAAATTCGCCTAATTTTAAAATAATAAATTGTAATGGGTTTGAAATAAAAAGTGGAGTAATTAGCCGTACAGGTATAAGTTCAATTACGGTAGGAGATTTAAATACCGATGGAACTGACGATTTGCTTATTCAAACTGCATACAACGTGCACTCTGGACAAGATAGAACTGATAATGATATTTGTCCTGATTATAATAGATATAAACTAAATAGAATTATGTATCATTATTATTTATGGGATACAAAGCTGGCTGCGATAGTAAAGACTAACCTTTCAGATGATAATTATATTGACCGCACGGATTGCCATTTTCCGCCCCCTCCAGTACCAACAGGTGGGTATTGTGCCGTTTCTGCTATTAATCCAAACTACAATAATTTCTTTTCAAGTGGAGAGCAATTGTGGCAATTTGTGCATGTTGAGCCTGTTTTGGTAGATGTAGATGGTGATGGGCGTTTGGATATTGTTTTAAAAGAAATGTGGGCAAAAAGAGAGATTAAAGCAACTACTTGGTGTGATGATATAGAAAGGACCGAGGTTAATTTTAATGAAGGTTTTATAATAAATTTATCTATTTATCCGTCAAGTCTCAATTTAATGAATTCAAATTTTGTTGATCAAAAAATTTCATTAACTGGTTCAGGAAATAGAATTATTAGTTTTATTCCGATGGATTTTAATGGAAATGGAAAAACAGATTTTATGATAACTTATTTTAATAATACCACATCCATAATAGAATACAATAATATATCCCAAACTTTAGAACATTTATATGGAAATGGTAGTAATAGTTTTCCTACATACGACTATCATAAATTCTTAAAAACAGGTGATTTTAACGGTGATGGAAAAACAGATTTGGTATTTTATCACATGACTAATCCAAATAATACTAATAGTGTTAATACATGGCGTATTGCTTACTCAAATGGTATTGGGTTTGATGAGTTTGCTGCCACTGATTTGGGATTGCCTCACAATACTAATCCTAGTGGTTGTCGTCAACAAATAAGTAAGTATGGAGAGCCTGTAGTAACTAAATATGGCTTTACTTTAGACGTTGGTGACTTTAATGGAGACGGAAAATCGGATATTATTGAAAGGCACCATCATGATAATAACACTTCTAATCATACAGGAAATTCAATATACATTTACTATTCAAAAGGTTTTGCCTTTAAAGAATTTGTAATTTCCGGTGGACATGACAATCCTCTTGGGGTGTACGGAAATTCAACACCTTTCCCATATTATGATTTAGAAAGGACTATACAGGCTGATTTTGACGGGGATGGTAAAAGTGATCAACTACTTTTTAGTGGACAAGATGATGCAGGCTGGGCTAATAATAATAGTGACGGAAACCCTGCTACAAAGGTTGTTGCTATATTGGTAGAAAGCTTTAAAAATAGAAATAGCAAAATAACAGAAATAGCCTATAGCAATAAGCATAAATTTACTTTTAATTACGCAGTTTTAAGTAATGGAGATCGTAAAAGTTCCGCTATGATGGGTAAATGCTTAGCTGTAGCACCAAGTATTTATGTTGTTGACATTATGAATACTATAGTTGACGGATTAATAAGTAAAACATATAGCTATGCCTATGGAAGTTTACTTCTTAATAAACATGGGCGTGGCATAATGGGTTTTAATCAATTAATCATAAGCGAGTTAAAGACCAACGGGAATTATAATACCAATGTACCTACTGTTGTAAATGAGTATAGGCAAAATCTGGAGTTTTTATATAAATTAGATTTGTACAGCACTACCAATTATTTAGTAGCTAGTGGAAGTTCTGCTGGTATTAGCAACGAAGTGTCAAAGGTTATATATACCAATACCAATCTTAAAACAACAGCACTAAACAATAATATTAATTTTTTCTATACCAGTTATACCGTTGAAACCAATAAATTAAATGGTTTACGTAAAACTACCTGTTTTGAGTACGATGAAAACGGAAATTTAATACATACCCAGGAATCGTTTGATAAAACAAATAATACCACAGGTGTATATGAATATACAAACACAAGTGATTTTAAGTACCAGCAATACAATAGTTGGTTACCCGCCTCGTTAACCATAAGTAGGAATTGCCAGATAAGAAATAATGGTACTACTCCCTACTATGTACAAAATGAAATGAAGTATTTTAACAATGGTAATTTAAATGAAACCGAATATTTTAAAAATAACTTAAGTTACTATTATAAAGAAATAATTAATTACGATAAATATGGCAATATAGTTTTTACAGCACTAGATAGTGCCAATAACAATACTACCAATACATTCAGAAACAAAACTTTTACCTATACTAATGGTAGGTTTTTGCAAAAAATAAAAAACGCGTTGAACCAGGAAACGGTATTTGCTTATGAGTCTGTGTATGGAAATAAAACTTCAGAAACCGGTGCCAATAATTTAACTACTAGCTATGAGTACGATAATTGGGGGAAACTGATTAAAACTACTTATCCTAATGGTAATGTAGAAGATATAGTTTTTACTTGGGCACCAAGCAATACTATTAATGTATATTATTTTGTGACTAAAACCAACAGCTTAGGTAATATGAGCTGGGATTATTACGATGCTTTAGGAAATAAAATAATGGCTAAAAGCAAAGGTTTTAAGGGTAAAGTGGCTACCAAAACATGGACTTATAATGCCGATAATTTATTGATAGAAGAAAGTAATTGGTTTGATGCTACTTCAAGCAGTACCATTTCAAATACAAAAAAATTAACAGTATATGGATATGATATTTATAAAAGACCAGAAACCAAAAGGTATAATAGTGCTTTAATGGCTACTTATATATACGATTATGGTACTACGAAAACAACCATTAAAGATGGTAAAAACAGGCAGAAGTATACCGTATTAAATGCCACCGGATTAGTAGAAACCGCCAGTGATAATGCAGGAAGCACTATTAGTTATAAATACGGCTCGCACAATAAGTTAATAGAAACTACTACCAATGGTACCATTATTAGTATAGATTATAATGTACAACTGAACAAAATAAGCATGAATGACCCCAATACGGGAACCATCCTTTACGACTATAATGCTTTTGGCGATTTAATAGGACAAAAAGATGCAAAAAATAATATGTATTATTTTAAATACGATGAACTGGGAAGACTTGTGCAAAAATGGGGTGGTAATGACGTATATGAATACACGTTTTACAGTACAGCGGGTAATGCCAGTTTAAATCAGTTGCAAAAAGAAGAGTTAAAAACCTATGGTACAAGCAAACACAAAAAAGAATATACTTATAACACCTTAGGCTCCCTACAAAGTGTAGTGGAAACTTTACCTATCGATGTGTATACAACCAGTTATGAGTATAATGCCTACCAACGTATTGAAAAAATAACCTATCCATTTCTTGAAATTACTTATGGTTATGATAATTATAACAATTTAGAAGCTGTATTGCAAGATGAGACTGTCATTTGGACCAAAAATAGTGAAGATGTAGATGGAAAAATGACAAGTGAAACCTATGGGAATGGTTTTACTACCACATACGTTTACGATAGCCATAGACAATTGAATGGTATATACAGTGAAAATAGTTCTTTATCTAAAACAGCACTTTATGTGAGTTATGATTTTGAATTAGAAACAGGAAACCTTAAAAACAGGCAATACAATAATAACTCCATTGAAGAATTTGAATATGATAATTTGGATAGATTAGAAACAATTGATGAAACAATAAACGATATACATACAAGTAAAGCATATAATTATGGGGCTAACGGAAATATTGTAACCATTGAAAATGGAGGGCAACATACCTTAAAGTACGAAAGCTCCAAGCCTCATGCGCTTACCGATCATAAATTTGAAAATACAGTAACAACCGTTCCCAGCCCTTCTTTCGATCCGCATAATTATACCTATACCGCTTTTGATAAAATACAACATATAGAACAAAATGATATAGCCGTATTAGATATGGAGTATGGCGTGGACCAACAGCGTACCCATATGGTAGTAGTAGAGTCTGGTGCCATTACCGTTGATAATTATTATATTACCAGTGCCAATATGGAAATTATACAAGGACAAACCTATACTTATTTATATGCCGAAGGTAAAGCTTTTGCTGTGTATAAAGAGGGTGTGGGGATGCTTTATTTACACCACGATTACCAGGGAAGTTTAATGGCTATAAGTTCACAAGATGGTTCTGATATAGAAAGAAGAAGTTATGATGCCTGGGGCCGCCCGCGCGATCCGATTACTTGGAGCTATAATTTAGGTCAGGCTTTTGGTGGGGCTGGTTATGGTAACACCATGCGTGGTTATACTATGCATGAACATTTGGAAATGTTCAGCTTAATTAACATGAACGGTAGGTTGTACGACCCAATTGTGGGGCGCATGTTAAGTCCAGATAATTACATACAGGAACCCGGAAATACACAAAGCTATAACAGGTATAGTTACTGTGTAAACAACCCGTTAAAATACACTGACCCTAGCGGTAACAGTTGGGCGGAGTTGGCCTATTCATTAATTGGTGCTTATGCCGGAGGGGTAGCGGCAAATGGTGGTGAGTTAAATCCTCTTCATTGGAGCCCTACAAACCCGGGTACTTATTTTGGAATATTTGGTGGGGCAGCCATAGGTTATATGGGAGCCAACGGAACTACTTTTAATTTTAATACCAATATTAGTGGAGTTACTTTACCTTTAGCTAGAGCTACTGCTGGATTAAGTAGTACAATATTAAGCTTAGGGTTTGGTGGTGAAGCTTATGGCGGATATTTGGGGAGTGATTTTGTATTAAAACACAATAAAGAAAATAGTGGAGATGATTTGACTTGGAATGATAATTTTAGGACTATTGCTCAAGTTCGAAAAATGGCTTTAGCTAAAAAACCTGTAGGATATTTTGACCTTGGAGAAAATGGTATAATAAATGTTGTGGACTATAGTTTACTTAGTAATGGTTTACACATTAATTTAGGTTATATGGGTATGAATGAAAGCAAAAAATATAATTGGGTACAAACAGTGTGTTACAATGAGGCATACTACAATAACAGACATTGTAAGCCTGATGGTTTTGCTTTACCATATTATAATGCTTCATATACTGCCAGTACAGACCTTGATTATAATACTACACTTGACGATACTCCACAGGGAAGAGATAGATATACAACTACTTTTATTTTTTGGAATGCAGAGCTTTCATTATTCAATACAGAAACGAAAGAGAGAATAATTACATTAAGTTATGGTTTTTGGATTACTCCGATTCGGTATGGTGGTGAAATTAAGATATTTCCTCTGATGAAAGTTAGTGAACCTTCTGATTATCACAAACAACATTTTCCTAAATAATTTATAAGAAAATGAAAATGAAATTATTAACATTAAACAAGACAATTATAATTGTTACATGTTTTCTCCTGCTAAATTTTAAATTTATAAAGCAAAGCAATCATTCGGTTAAACAACAACATCAGGAGTTTATTTTAAAAGATACTTTGTTTGATAAGTATAATGGCAATATATATGTACTTGATAAAAAAAGAATTTTTATAACTGCGTATGATAAAAATGGCAAAGTGATCTGGAGAACCGATCCGGTAAAAGATGCTTTTATCAGAAAGTATAGAACAGATAGACCCATTATAGTTTCTTTTGAATTTGGTACTGAAAGTGTTAATCAAAAGAGTGAAGCTATATGGATTAGATATAATAATTCACAATTTGGTTATTTACTAAAAAAAAATGGTAAGTTTCGTTGTCAAGGACAAGATTAAATATGATGAAATCAAAACTTTTAATATTCCTGTATTTATTTGTAACTGCTTGGGCTTGTAATACAGAAAAAACAGTTGATGGGCCCATAAGTTGTATTAAATTAAGGGATTACAATAGACCTGATCTGGTTGCTACTTTGTTATTTACTACCATACCAGATAGTAGCGATAGCATATTCTGGTTATATAATATTGTGGTGCCAGATTCAGTTTTACAAATTATTAATAAAAAAGGAATTGAGTTTGCTCAAAACTTAAATTTGCCCAATTCAAATTTTGAAAGAGCCTTTTATATTGATGTATACTATTTAAATCCAAAACAGATTAAAAGTATTAAACTACCTATGAAAGAAGGCAATAATTATTTAAATATGCTAATTACTACTTTAAAAGAAAATAAAATCAAAGAATTGGATATTGCGATAAAAAAACTAACTTACTTGAAAGAAGAATAGATATTAATTATAACACTATGAAAATATTTTAATCGTTTCTATGTCTGATATTGGAGTATTAAACATCCGTAAAATATTAAGCCATAGAATAGTGAAAACTAAACAATGAAAGATAAACAAATTGTATTAATATTTCTTTTGAACCTATTTGCTATTTGTTCTAATGCACAATGGAGCTTGGGAGCCTTTAGCGGCTACCTAATACCCATTGGTTATACTGCGCAGGAAGTAAATTTAAATAGAGTAAGTAGAGAATCAGACTATAGAACATTTTCAAAAGGTATTATACCTATTGGCCTATCGTTGAAATGTAAATTAGGTAAAAGATTTATGCTGTCAGGAGATTACTGTACTACTACCATAAATATGGACGATAGCTACGTAGTTAATGTAAATGGTGAATTGTTCAAATCAACCTTCACCAATACTATACAGTACTATGCTTTAGGAGCCAATTATTTATTAGGTAAAAATATTAGTTACAGCAAATGGCTACCATTGGCGGGTATTAATATAGGACTATATTCTTCTGCTCTTGCAACAACAATATCTAATAATAATGGTGAAGGATATACTGATGATTTTAATTTGAAGAACAGGTTGGCTGTTGGTACAAAAATGGGTGTTAGGTATAGTTTAAATAATGAAATACACGCAGAAGTTGCCCTTAGGTATAATTATGTTTTTACCTCTGAGTCTGTAAAGTCACATTATGGTGGAAACCCACCACTTTTACTTAATAATTCCCAGCTTGTAGGTCTGGAATTAGGTATTAATTTTGATTTTTAACTATGGCCATTACTAAATATTGCTTTTTATGCTTACTACTTGCTTTAAGTTACACACTACGAGCAAAAAAAAGAGAACCCTTCACCATTAATTTCCCACTGATTAATAGTCATAAAGAATATAATTTGGCTAATACAGATAGTGAGAAATATTATGCAGATAAAAAATACAGGCTCTCACTTAATGGGGTGTATGCGTATCGGTATGGCATTAATACTGATTATCTGTTAAATAGCATTGTAAAAGACCTGGGCAATCAGTCCAAACACTGTTTTGGTTTTACTGCTGATGCACATATGGCCTTAAATAAATCACGAAGAATATATGTAGGATTTCATTACAGTAGGATGCAAAGTAATGCCAGTGTTGACAATACAACGTTTGTTTCTAAGCGAAATTTCGCTACTTATAGTGGAACAGCTTATTTGCAAACCAATATAAACATTTTTGGTTTAAGCGGAATGCTTGCCGTGGCAAGGAAAAAAGACAAACACTGTTTCTATTTTACATATAGTTTGAATATTATAAAATACTATGAGGACTTTAGAGTAGGTGATTATTATGCAACAGCGATGCAAAATGAACTAGGTAGTACAGTGGGTTTTAAGTATGATAAACGCTTAAATAGAAATTGGGCATTGAATATGGGCTTAGCACTTGATAGAGGTATAGTTACCAATGTACTCACCAATGAAAATGGAATAGAAGGCTCGTATAGTTATGATAAAGCTAGCCCTATAAATTTAGCAAGGCTTAGCTGTTCCGTTGGACTTAGTTGTTATTTAGGACGAAAAAAAAATGAAAAAAAAATATTATAGCATTATTTTAGTTTTTTGTATTGTATTTAGTGCTTGTTTAAAAGATACACCTGACGTGTGGGACAATACCAATAAATTATCTTTGGGTATAGGCGTTGTTGATGCAGAATATAACCGAAGCAGCGATAAACTATATGTGCTTTCTGCATCATATCCTTACGAATTGCGTATTTTTAACGTAAACGATAACACTTTTAATAAAATCCGTTTAAACACTTATCCTAATTGTGTTTCAGTAGATATAAATGGGAATTATGCGGCAGTGGGGCATTACAATAAAATTACTTATATTGATTTAATAACAAAAAGTATAAAAAAGGAATTTGATGTATCTGCAAACATATCTGATATTGTATTATACGATAGCACCAATATAATAGCAAATACCGATAATGCTGATTCTATTTATTGGATTAATAGCAATACAGGTAAATTAGCAGTAGAAAGTTTTGGCACCAGTAATGGGTCTCATATCAAATTACATCCCAAAGGCAATTATATTTTAGGTACTACCCCACGCTTCTACTACAAACTAAGTATTGCAAATAATAAACTGGTTTGTTTAAAAAGTGATAGCTCTGATTCAGATAATTTAGGATATAATTTTTGGTTTGCTGATAATTCCAATATGGTTTATAGTTCATTTGGAAATATATTATTAGCTGGAGACTCCTTTACCGACAAAGTTAATTTAGTAAGCAGATTAAGTTCAAATCTACCCTATTACCAAATTTACAGCGTAGCAGAATCAAAAAAGAATCAAAAAATATATGCAGCTATTAAACTCTCTAGTCTTCGGGTGAATTCGCTTGCATGTTTTGATACTAGAACCTATACACTGTTAAATATACTTCCGTTAAAAAATATACCTTACCCATTAAATGGGAAAACAGAAATAGCTGTAGCGAGTCCTCGCTATGTTTTTGCTAACAGTACTGGAGACAAAATAATTGTAGTAGCCGTTGGTGACATTTCTAGTTGGGGGTTGGAGGTGCTGGATGCTAAATGATGAAGATTGGGTAATAATCGACTAACAATACTAGTGTAGCCTATCAACTCTAAAAAAACCTCTTTAAAATCTAAGGTATTACCATTAATTCGGAACCCGAAAACTTCCTCTTTTTATCGTTCGGAATGTTAAGGTAGTAGTGTTCAGAACTTGTAATTTCAAACCATCTATAATGTTTCCGACCGTCTTTTTTAATTTTTAGCTGATGTTTCTGAATTTATTAATCTTATTAAGAACAAATTAATTATATCCACTTATTTTGATAAAAAATAAATTTTATTACCTTTGGGTAATATGGAAGCTACTTTTGCTCGTTTAAATGAACTATTTCCAACCGAGGCCACCGAGATTGATAATGTACAAAATGCTTATCCTTTGATTAAAGAAACCGTAGTTCCTTTATCATTTACAGGGGTAAATGCACGAACATTTTACGCATGGAAAGAGAATGGATTAGTTGATTTAACTATCCTTAAGAAACAAGATGAAACTGGTCGGGTATGGATTAAGTTAAACTTATATGAATTCGTCTGGATTAAGATAGTACAGTATATGCGTGATTTTGGTTTGTCTTACGACCTTATCAAAATTGTAAAAGACAGGTTTGAAATAAAAAACTACATGGAGATTGTCAACAATCTTGATTATATGGAGATTTTGTGGCGTAAGCAATACAATGAAGAAAAAGTAATAGAACTAAGAGATGTTTTCCAAAGACTTTCAGATATAATGTCTTGCGTATATGACGAAAATGACCCTTATGAACAACAGAAAACGGTGTTATTTAATATGATAATAACAACCATGATGAAACAGGCAAAAAGTTCTATTTTGTTAATAAAAGAGAAAGACGGATTTCGCGCTGATATTATGTTCTACAATGGTATTGAAGATATTGATTCCTTAATGTTCAAAAATATCCGAAAACCTCATTTTGAAATTCCCTTATTAGAAATAATAGAAGAGTTTTTTGAAAAACCAAAGAGTGAAGAATATGGGCTGCAACTTGGATTATTTAATCCAAAAGAGAAAAGAGTATTGGATGCATTAAGAAAAAATGATTTTATAGAATTACACATAAAAGTAGATGATAAAAACGATTTTATAATTGAAGCAATAGAAGAAGGAAACATAACTGATGAACAGGCAGCACAGGTAAGAAAATTGCTTGGATTAGGGAATTACCAGTCTATTAATTTGAAATTTAGAAATGAAAAAAATCTATTCTTTAAAAAAACAAGAAGAGTAGAATAATAGTTGCAAAAGCAACAGATAAAAAGACCCGTATTGGCTACGGCTCTAACGAAAACAATAATTGAAACCTTGTAGCCCAAGCTTTCAGTTACACAGCCCAAACGCTGTTATGTTAAGTTTAGAACAATGTAAAACCATTTTACAACAAGAAGGAAACAAGTACACAGAACAAGAAACAAAACAAATCAGAGATTTATTAATGGAGTTAATAGAACTTCAAAACATTCACACAAACAAAAATTTTGACTATGATAAAGAAAGCGGCATTAATGGCGAGAGTTTCGAGTGACGAACAAGCCAAAGGATATTCATTAGATGTGCAATTAGATAGCTTAAACAAGTATTGTGAGCGCAATACAATAGTCATTGCAAAAGTTTTTAAAGAGGATTATTCCGCTAAAACATTTGATAGGCCTGCTTTCAATGAGTTTATTACTTATTTAAAAAAGAATAAGGGTATAATCGATGTACTCTTATTCACTTCATGGGATAGGTTTTCTCGCAATACTGCCGAGGCTTATATGATGATTAGCGAATTAAAAAAGCTAGGGGTACAGGCACAAGCCATTGAACAACCTCTTGATATGGCTATACCCGAAAATAAAGCCCTTTTAGCTTTCTACTTAGCATTACCTGAAATTGACAATGACAGGCGTTCTATTAAAATAAATGGAGGTATCAGAGGAGCAAGGAAACAAGGGCGTGTTACCTGCACCGCTCCAAGAGGCTATTCAAACAAAAGGGATGAAAATAACAAGCCTATTATTGTTCCTAATGAGGAAGCTGCACCCATTGCCAACGCTTTTAGAGAAATAGCCAAAGGTGTTGCTATGCCAATTATAAAAGAACAGCTAAAGGAACAAGGCGTTATAATATCAAAAACGCAACTTTATGTAATGTTTCGTAACCCTATGTATTACGGTTATATCAAAGTTCCAGCAGGGGGAAACGAAAAGGAATACCTTACAAAAGCATTACATGAACCAATCATATCAGAGGAAATATTCAACCAAGTACAAAACAGATTATACAAAAGGAGAATTGAAACTAACAAACATAGTATAGTAACTCAAAAGGATGAATTACCCTTAAGGGGTATTTTAGTTTGTAACAATTGCGGAGGACATATTACTGGCAGTGCTTCACGAAGCAGAACAGGCAAAAGACATTTTTACTACCATTGTAATAGCTGCAAAAAACAAAGGTATAAAGCGGATTTAGCCAATGAAGCTATGGAGAAAATTTTAGCGGACTTTAAATTTTCAAAGGATGTACAAAACTTGTATCAGGTATTACTCAAAGATACCATTGGTATCAATACCAATAAAGATGAAAAGAAGATACAGGGATTAAAAGAACAAATAAGCCAACAAAAAACACGTTTGCAAAACTTACAGGATATGTTAGTAGATAATAAAATAAGCCATTCGGATTATGCGGATATGAGAAAGAAATATGAGGAAATGAAAAATGGTTTGGAACAGCAACTGGAAATGATACAACAAAATGATACTTTACTGATTGAGAAAATCGAAAAGTCTATTAAATGGGTATCGAATCTTGAAAATATCTATCAAACCTGCGATGTACGAGGCAAAGGGCTATTACTTGGTTCGATATTCCCCGAAAAGGTGAGTTTTGATGGTTTTAAATGTCGAACCACAAAAATAAACGAATTTGTAAGGCAAACACTCAATATTGATAAGGGTTTCAAAGGCACAAAAAAAGGACAACTCTCAAATAAATTGGAATTGTCCTGTCTGGTGGAGTTGGAGGGATTCGAACCCTCGTCCGGAAATGGAATTGCTATGCCTTCTACATGCTTATAGAAACATTGTTTATTCGAATTAAGTTGGCTGTTCCTCGGGCCTGCTTAATTTATAGTTTATTAAGTACTTAAAGCAGCCATAAACATACTGCTAAAAGGTTTGGTTTAAATGATGCCTCTATTGTAAAACGAAACAAAACTTAACATTTTACGAGACAATGGCAATTGCTTAATCCCAGATTAAGCAGCCATAGCGAAGTTAGACTCGCCAGATAGAATTTTGAGACTTGTTATTATCGAGCTAAATTCCCCACGCTCGGCATGCTAACATAACCCTTGCTCACCCCGTCAAAACCGGTCAACCCCATTATTTATAGCTACTGGCTTTTGGCTACTGGCATAGTGCCAGAAGCTGTAGGCTAGATGCCAGTTGCAATATTTTTATTCAAAATCAATCATTTTCTGGTTTTTATCAACCACATTTTTTTCGGCAATATGTATTTTTTTTACCACGCCATCGGTACTGGCTTTTATAATATTTTCCATTTTCATGGCTTCCAATATCAATAAGCCATCGCCTTTTTTTACGGCTTGTCCTTCGGTTACCAATACTTTTAAAACCAGGCCGGGCATAGGTGCTTTTAACAGGTTAACTTTATTACCCATTAATTTATCCATACCCAATTGTTTCAATAAGTCGTCATACTTATCTTTAATTTCAATGGTTTGTTTTTTACCATTTACCAGTATGGTTTGGTTCTTGGCTTGTTCGTCTTTGGCTAAAAGTTCAATATTGTACGATTGGTTATTAATTAACACATGAAATTTATTACGATCAATCTTTACTACATCGGCATTTACAGCTTGCCCATCCAGTAAAACGGTTTCCATTTTTTTGTCGAATAAATACTCTTGTTGGTTTAATTGAATGCGCAACATGTTTTAAAAAGCTTTTATGTCATTAATTTTTGCTATTGCTTACATACTTGTATTATTGCACGAATGAATAAAATATGCTTACTAATAGCTACGGCAGTAATTTTTACTGTGGGCTGCAAGGTAAATAAAAATAGCGATACCCAAAACAGTCAGCCAAGTTTATTGGCTAAACAAATAAATATTGTTGCTTTTAAAAGCCCGGCTGAATACCAGGCCAGCAGAACCAAAAGTATTGACCTGCTGCATACCGCGCTTAAAATTAAATTTAATTACGAAAAACAACATGCTTACGGGCAGGTAAATTTATGGTGCAAGCCTTATTTTTATGCCACCAATACAGCCGTTTTTGATGCCAAAGGTTTGGAGCTGCACAGGGTAGCTGTTATTAAAAATAAGGATACCATAAATGTAAAATACACTTACGATAGTTTGCAATTGCATATTACATTAGATAAAACGTATACCAGCAGCGAAACTTTCAATGTATTTATTGATTATACGGCTAAACCTAACGAGGTAAAAGCAGAAGGAAGTGCGGCCATCAGGGATGCAAAAGGTTTGTATTTTATTAACCCGTTAAAAACGGATGGAAATAAACCACGCCAGATATGGACACAGGGAGAAACCGAAAGCAATAGTTGCTGGATGCCTACCATTGATGCACCTAACGAAAAACATACACAGGAACTATGGATAACCGCTCAGGCCAATGAGGTTACTTTGAGCAATGGTAAACTAATCAATATAACGCAAAATGCTGATGGTACACATACTGATTACTGGAAACAAACTTTACCGCATGCGCCTTATTTAACCATGATGGCTATTGGCGAGTTTTCTATAACCAAACACAAATGGCACGACTCTGTTGAGGTCAGTTATTATTTAGAAAAGGATTATCATCCGTATGCTGATTTAATATTTGGCCCGACTAAAGAAATGTTAACTTGCTTTAGCCAAAAGCTAGGTGTTGATTATCCTTGGGAAAAATTCAGTCAGATAATTGTACGCGATTTTGTGAGTGGTGCCATGGAAAATACTTCGGCTGTACTGCATGGCGAGTTTGTGCAGCACGATGCACGCGAACATTTGGATAATGACCAGGAAGATATTATAGCACATGAAATGTTTCACCATTGGTTTGGCGACTTAACTACGGCTGAAAGCTGGAGTAATTTACCATTGAATGAAAGTTTTGCCACTTATGGCGAATATATATGGAATGAGTGGAAGCATGGCAACATAGAAGCTGATGCAGTATTTGAAGGTAACTTAAACGGTTATTTAAGAAGCAAGCAAAACGCAGCCAAAATACCCATTCGTTTTTATTACCACAACAAGGAAGATATGTTTGATGGGGTAAGCTACAGCAAAGGCGGACGTATATTACATATGCTCAGAAAGGAAGTAGGTGATGAAGCATTTTTTAAATCGCTGCAATTGTATTTAACCAAAAACAGGTTTAAGAGTGCCGAAATACATGACCTGCGTTTGGCTTTTGAGGAAACTACGGGCTTGGATTTAAACTGGTTTTTTAACCAATGGTTTTTAAAAGCAGGTCATCCGGAGTTGGAAGTTATAACCAATTACGAAAGCAATTCGGCACAAATTCAGGTTATACAAAAACAAGATAGCAGTGTGGTTGGTTTGTACCGTTTGCCGCTTGTGGTGGAAGTATATGATAAAAGAGGAGTAAAACAGGTACCTGTTGTGGTGAGTAAGGCAACACAAACATTTACTTTTGAAGGCGATTCCGTTTATTTAATCAATTTTGATGCGAATAAGGCCTTGGTGGCTAAGTTAGATTGGAAACAAAGTGAAAGCAACTGGTATGCACAATTAACCAAAGTAAATACCTGGAAAGGCAAAGAGCAGGCTATGACAGGTTTGTTTGAAAACTATAAGGAAAATGGCAATGAGTTAACTCCGTATCTAAAAAATGCAATTGACCATTGCTTAACTCATACGCACCATCAAATAGTGCAACTGGGTATAAAAACGGTTACTTTATTAAACGCTAAACACCAACAAGAATTTGAAAAGTTAATGACTCCTTTGCTTCATTTTAAAAACAAAGCTTCTATACGTGCCTCGGCCTTGTTGTATTTTTATACCTTAAACAATAAAAAATACATTCCTTATTTTACTGAAGCCCAGTTTGACAGCTCCAATCAGGTAGTTGCCAATGCCATGTACGGATTGAATTATACAGATAGCTTGCAGGCTCTGGAAGTGGCTAACAAATGGCGTAATTATAAAAATTATTCAATTAGCATGGCGGTAAGCACCGTGGTGGCAAAAAACTCCTTACAGGATGAAAATACCTACTTTGCTAATGTTATTAATAATACCAATTATGGCAGACGTAATATTATGTATGCGTACAGCAAATATTTAATGCGTTCTAAAATTGATTATGTAGCCAATGCTGTTCCTGTTTTTGAACAAATAAGTAAAAAGCTGGAAGGAGAGGAGCGCAAATATTTACTGTTTAATACAGTGAATGAAGTAAAGGAATATTTGGAAGGTAAAAACAGTGCCATCAAAAAAGCACTTGAGAAGGATAATACCAACGCTGAACTAAGCACTGAAAGCAAAAAGATAGAACAGGTTATTGCCCGCCTGGATGCGCTGGTGAAAGAACATTAATACAAGCTTAAAAGTAATGCTTTAGTTTTGTTGTTTTAGTTTGATAAATACTATAAGTTTACAGAACAAATTTTTGCCCGGCTATTGGATTCAAAAGAAATAATATCACTTTTAACATTGCTCGATGATAGCGACAAAGAAGTTGCTACTTTGGTGGAGCAAAAGCTATTGTCGTATGGAGTTGATGCTTTACCCATTATAGAGCAACAGTTAGTTGAGAACCGTGACGAAGAAAGTGTTTTAGTAATAAGTCAGTTGGTTGATAAAATACAATACAACAAACTGCTGCTTGATTTTAAACACTGGTTGTACAGCGAAGACAAGGATTTATTGGAGGGTGTATTTTTAGTTACACAGTTTAAATATCCTAAAGTACAAAAGCAGGAGCTTAATGCTGAAATAGAAAAGATTCGCTTAACAGCCTGGCTTGAAATGCGCCATGATGTAACTCCGTTTGAAAAAGTAAAAATACTGAATTATACTTTTTACCAGATACATGGTTTTAAAGGAAACGTAGAGAATTATCATAACCCCAGTAACTCTTTTATAAGCGATGTTTTTGTAACCAAGCAAGGCAACCCTATTATGCTATGCATTGTTTATATGCTGGTGGCTCAAAAACTGCAATTACCAATTTTTGGTATTAACCTACCTCAGCATTTTATGTTAGCTTATCTGGAGGAAGATAAATTTGATTTAAGCCATTTTGATTTTAACAATAACAAAAGAATAAGTGCTGACAACAAGCAGGCTTTGTTTTATATTAATGCCTTTAACAACGGAGGTATATTTACCCGTACCAGCCTTGAGCAATTTGTAACACAAATGCGTTTAGAGTTATCGCCTGCTTATTTTGAACCTTGCGATAATGTTACTATTATAAAAAGGGTTTTACGCAACCTGGCAGCGGCTTATAAAATGGGTGGCGATATGGAGAGTGAAGCGCAGGTATTTAATATATTGTATATTTTAGGCGAGCCGCCTTTGAATCATTTTACTGATATTACAGGTGCTAATTTTGATGAGTAACTGGCGTTACTTCTTTTTTACTTTCCACTCTTCATAACAATTTTTAATAGCTAAAATTATTTCATACTCGTTGGAGTTTAGTATAAAATAATTGGGCAGGTTACAATAGTGCATCAGGTCCTGTGCTTTGGCATCATTTAGTAAGGTAGCTCTTTTAACCAAATCTATATTGTATTTTTCGCTTACCAGGTTATGTTCCTGGTATATTTCAAGCAGGCGCATCAACCTTTCGTATTCTTGTATTTTTTTATTGCCTCCGGCTAAAATACTGCTTAACATACCTCCCTGCGATGCATTGTATATGGATATGGAGGTATTGTAATTATTTAAAAGCGGATCGGTTTTTAAGCGTTTGGCAGCAGCTCGTGCCATGGAATCCTGCCTGCGTTTTTGCCCTGAAATGGTTACTTCGCGCAGCTTAATAAAACTGCGTTGCAGCTTTACTACTATGGGTACATCGCCCTGGTTTATATAATTGGCGCAAACCAGTGTATAGTTTTTGTAGCCAATTACTGAAAACTCTAATGTATCGGTAGACAGTACATTAATACCAAAGGCTCCAAACCTGTTGGTAATATACCTGTTGTTTGAACTTATATTATGAATATTGGCAAGGGCAATAGGTGAACTGGTATCGGCTCCTACAACATAACCTTTAATATATAGCTTCTGCTGTGCTTTACCTGTTATAAAGCACAACAGCATAAGCATTGTAAAAAAGGAACTTAATTTTTGCAAGTGATCTGTTTTAGGATTAATACGAATAAAGCTATAATTAGTTACCAAATAAGCCACCTAAGCCAGGCATCATGCTCCCCATCAGTGAACGCATTTCGGCTGCCGAAACATTTTCTGCCTGTTCTAAAGCACGTTCAATAGCTATTACCAGCAGTTCTTCTACTTGTTCTTTATTTTCAGCTTTCAGCAATTCCGGGTCAATGTTAACACTGGTCACTTTTTTGTTCCCATTGGCAATTACTTTAATTCCTTCAGCATTGACTTCTACTGTTATCAGTTCTAATTTTTGTTTTATCTGTTCAGCCTTTTCTTTTGCTTCGTTTAATTTTCCAAACATGGTTTTTATTTTTTAGTGAAAGCAAATATAGCCATTGCTTAAAAAATCAAATAACTTTAATGTTTTTAGTGGGTAAAACTGTGCTATTGGTTTGTTTTATTTTTACTTATGGTATTGGTAAATAGGCTTATGGTAAAACATACTGGTAAATATGTCAATAATTTTTCTATTTTGCAGCTAAAGAATGGGTAAACATATACTTAGAATATTTTTAATAGGTGTAGCAATTTTTATTGTTGGAGGCGTTTATGCGCAAAACGATAGCATACCCAAAAAGAAACTAAAAACACAAAAAGGTAATGCCAGTTACTATGCCCGTAAGTTTGAAGGACGTAGAACAGCCAGTGGTGAAAGATACAGGAGAAAGCTACTAACGGCTGCTCACAGGACTTTGCCTTTTAATACCAGGGTAAAGGTTACCAATCCTAAAAACGGCAGGTGGGTTATTGTACGCATTAACGACAGGGGGCCTTTTCATAAAAAAAGAATTATTGATGTATCGGAAAGGGCAGCCCGGCATTTAGGTATTTATGGACACGGGCATAGCAGGGTTATTATTCAAGAAGTGCCTGATAGTGTGCAGCTATGGATAGAAAAATCGCAATAAGTATTCACAAAAAAGCCCCTTTCAACTAGTTGAAAGGGGCTTTTTATTAAATTTCTTTTATTATTTCATAAAAGGTAAATTTTTCATGCTTCGGCCTGCACCTTGAAACTTGTTAATGGTTTTCATCATTTTACGCATTTCTTCAAATTGTTTAAGCAATTGGTTTACCTGCTGAATATCTGTTCCGCTACCATCGGCAATACGTTTTCTTCTGCCACCGTTAATAATATCAGGTGTTTTACGTTCGCCCGGGGTCATGGAGTTAATAATGGCTTCAATTCCTTTAAAGGCATCATCGCTGATATCGATATCTTTAATAGCTTTTCCAACACCAGGAATCATCGCCATTAAATCTTTCAGGTTACCCATTTTTTTGATTTGTTGAATCTGGCTGTAAAAATCTTCAAAAGTAAACTGGTCTTTTAATAATTTCTTTTGAATTTTAGCTGCTTCTTCTTCATCAAATACGGATTGAGCGCGTTCCACCAAGGTAACAATATCACCCATTCCAAGGATACGTTGTGCCATCCTATCCGGATGGAAAACATCCAAGGCTTCCATTTTTTCGCCCATACCCACAAACTTGATGGGTTTTTCAACGATTGTTTTAATTGATAAAGCAGCACCACCGCGGGTATCACCATCCAACTTGGTTAAAATAACCCCGGTAAAATCCAATACATCGTTAAAGGCTTTGGCTGTATTTACAGCATCCTGCCCGGTCATTGAATCTACAACAAATAATATTTCCTGTGGTTTAACACTTGCTTTGATGTTGCCTATTTCAGCCATCATCTCTTCATCAATACTTAAACGACCGGCAGTATCTATAATTAATATTTTGTGGTTTCCTTCTTTAGCTGCTTTTACTGCATTTTCTGCAATTTTAACCGGATTTTTGTTTTCCATTTCAAAGTACACAGGAACATCTATTTGTTCACCTAATACTTTTAATTGCTCAATAGCCGCAGGGCGGTACACATCGGCAGCAGCTAATAAAACGCTTTTGCCTTGTTTTTTAAAGTAGCTGGCCAGCTTGGCAGAGTGGGTGGTTTTACCACTTCCTTGCAAACCTGCCATTAATATAATGCTTAAAGGAGCACTTGTATTTACACCTTCTGACTTGCCTCCTAATAATTCAGTTAGCTCATCGCTTACAATTTTAACTAATAACTGTCCGGGCGAAACGCTTGTTAATACGTTTTGACCCAATGCTTTTTCTCTTACTGAATCGGTAAATTGTTTGGCTATTTTATAGTTAACGTCTGCATCAATTAAAGCTTTACGAATTTCTTTAACTGTTTCAGCAACGTTTATTTCGGTTATTTTACCTTGCCCTTTAAGGGTTTTAAACGCTTTATCTAACTTACTACTTAAATTTTCAAACATGTTGGCTAGTGACTATTTTTTTGGTGGGCGAAGATAAGTTTTCTGGCGAACTAATCAATACATTTCGAAATTAAGAGGGGGCTGTAAAACAGGGGTATTTTGGTACTATTTGTGAGTTTTTTTCATAAAAAAAGCCATTCAAACAGAATGGCTTTTTCTTTATGCTCCGATACAGCTTTTTAAATCGTGTACCTGACTTTCCCAAAGTTGCTTGGTATATTTTTCTTCTGATTCTTCAATAAAATCGGTAATAACCAACGAAACGTCATCGGTTAATTCATCAACTGAAATTTCAAACTCTAAATATTCATCTTTAGAGGCTTCAGTCCATCTGAATTTCATTATTTTATTGTTTACTTTTTTAAGTAATTCGGCTGAGTTTTCTTCGCCATCCCATTTAAATTTATAGATATTATTTCTAATATCAACATCGTTGCAAAACCATTGGGATAGCCCGCTTGGGGTACTAATATAATTAAATACTAATGAAGGAGATGCTTTAATTGGGAACTCCACTATTATTTGTTTTCTAGCCATGGTTAATGTTATTTAATTTAAATGCTGTTTAGCAAATATAATTTTTCAATCCACTTTACAAAGTTTATATAAAAAAAATCTTTTTGTTAAGTGCTAAAGCCTTGTTTTTACTACATTTTTTAAAATTTAAAGAAACCTCCCAACATACCGGCTAAACCGCCACCGCCAATTTCTTTCAGGATGGTTTGTACATCAAAAGTATTATCATTTGGATTATTTGTTTTGCTGATGAGCTGCGTAAGTACCGTAGGGATTAAAAGCGTACTTATGCGCCCGGCCTCCGTTTCATTTATATTTAATTTGCTTGTATAGGTGTTGCTTAAGGTGGTTACAATATCACTTACAATTTTGTTATCGGCAGTAATATTATTGCTTTTAATCAATTCGGTTAAGCCTGCAATATTACCTGATGAAAATACTTTTTTCAGGTTGGTAATAATCGTTTGGGCACATTCAATAATAGCCTGCTCTTTATTTTCGGCTGCTATATTTTCATTATTGGTAATTAAATCAATGGCATTTTCTCTTACTAATTCTATTAGTTTATTTAACATATTAATGGTGTAATTATTTTTTTAGTTTAAAATAAGCATCCAATTTTTCGGTATCAAAAGCATTTAAGCATTGTGCGGCTGTTAAGCCACCTTTTCGGCCAATCTGGGTACCATAGTACATGTCTTTTAATCCTTCAATACTGTGTGCATCGGGGTTAATACAAAGCATTACATTTTTGTTGAGTGCATAATCAATATAACGCCAATCAAGGTCTAAACGATAGGGGTGTGCATTGATTTCAATGGCTACATTATTGGCAGCACAAGCATCAATTACTTTTTGATGGTTAATAGGATAGCCCTGGCGCAATAACAACAGACGTCCGGTTGGGTGACCTAATATGGTGGTATACGGATTTTCAATAGCAGCTATTAAACGGCTCATGGCTTTTTCTTCGTTCATCTTTAAAATGCTATGAACGGAAGCTACAACATAATCAAAAGTAGCTAATACATCATTACTGTAATCCAGCTGACCGTTGTATAAAATATCGCATTCGGTTCCTTTAAATATTTTAAATGAACTGTTGGCTTTGTTCAGTTTGTCTATTTCTTCGTGTTGGTTAATAATGCGCTCTTCATCTAAACCATTGGCATAAAAAGCTGCTTTGCTATGGTCTGCTATTCCAAAATAACTATAACCCATTTGCTGACATGCTTTGGACATTTCGGCTATGGTGTTTAATCCGTCACTCCAGGTTGAGTGGTTATGTAATGCACCTTTTAGGTCGGTGTATTCAATTAACTGTGGTAGTTTATTTTGTTTGGCATAATCTACTTCATGCAAACCTTCGCGTAACTCAGGTTCAATATAAGGGAGCTTTATACTTGCATATATGGCAGCTTCTGTAGTTTCAGTTTTATTGATGGTATTTAAGTCCAACAATTGTAAATGGGCCGCATTGGCAGTTGTTTCAAACAGGTTCCATGCAAATTGTGCAGGCTGGCTTATAAATAAACTAACTTGTACGCTTTTATAGGTACCGCTTATGATATGCAGGTTATTACTAAGGCTTGTAAACACATTGTTTGCTTGCAGTGCACTTATTATTTCATCAATTGATTTTGTGGTAGCAGCAATTAATTCAGTGTTATCAATAATTTCTAATTTACGTCTTAATGCTCCGGTAAATGAAATGGCATCAAACAGTATTAATGTCTTGAGTTGTTCAACCAGTTCCAAGGCTGTTTGTTCAGCACTGGCATAGTGAAATTTGTTTTCGCTGGCAAATATAAACTCTATCTGGTTAATTACATTTTGTTGCGTTTTTAAACCAAATCCTTTTGCCTGTGCTAACCTGTTTTCTTTACAGGCATATAGCAACTCACCAATGTTTTCTATTTCCAGCTCTTTCCATATCTGTGCTATTTTCTTTGGCCCAATGCCTTTTATTTTCATCATTTGCAATACACCTTCGGGTGTTTGTGCAACCAACTCCGTTAACTCTGCGAAGCTTTCGGTTTCGTTTATTTCAAAAATTTTAGCAGCTAAAGTTTTGCCTACACCTTCTATTTTTTCAAGTTCGGCTATTGTTTTACCTTCCAGTACCGTTGGTAATTTATCAATGCGAAATGAAGCACTGGCAAACGATTTTATTTTAAATGGATTGCCTCCATGTAGTTCGCTTAAATCAGCATACAGTTTTAACAAATCAGCTATATCAGAGTTAGTCATGAGTTTTAGAAAAATAAGGTTTTATATGTGCTCTCCAAACATAAAAAAGCATGGTTAAAATTCCAGTTATAAAAAAAATAAGTGAAACCGATTTCGGTAAATTACCATAAAAATCACTGAGCATCCAGGCGCTATTGGCACAAATCCAAAAAATTATAGCCAAGTTTACTATAATTAAATCAATATGTTGTTTTGATAAATAAGTTACGTAAAAAGCCATAGCCAATGTTGGTAAGATCATAATGGCTCCTAATGTTTTAAATTCCATCATCCAAAACATATCTTTTATTAACCAGAAAATAACATGCAGGTTTTCTGTTTTTCTTAATTTATCAACCACTTATTTGTTATTGTATTTATAAAAATTGTGTTGGCAATAATAAGAAAAGCTATGATTGAAAATAGAAATATTTAATCAGGTAAGGCTATGATAAAATAAAAAAGTTCCGTTCATAACTATATGAACGGAACTTTTTATATAGAATAAATGGAGTAGCTTATTCTACTACTAATTTTTTTACAAAAACCTGCTTGTTCATTTCTACTTTTACAAAGTAAATGCCTTTAGGCAAGTTGTTCATATCAACCTGTACGGTATTGTTATTAGTCACGTCATTAGCTAATACAACAGTACCATTGGTATTGTATATTTTATATTGCCACTCGGTAGTTCCACTTACCTGTAAAGTTACATATTCTTTAGCCGGATTCGGATACATTTCCAAAGCGGCAGCTTCTTCATTTAACTGAATAACGCGGGTTGGTAATATTTCAAACTTACCGTCAAAATCAACTTGTTTTAAACGGTAGTAAACAGTTTTACTCGCAGGATTTACAGTTAAAAGATTATCGGTAAATTTATATTTCGATAAAGAAGTAGCATTGCCATTTCCTTTTACTTGTCCTAATGCCATCCAGTTTTTGTTGTCTTCTGAACGTTGCACTTCAAAGTAGTTGTTGTTTATTTCTGTTGAAGTACTCCAGGTTAATAAAGCATCGTCACCTAATTTTTCTGCTTTAAAGTCAACAAGGGTTACCGGTAAAGTTGTGGCATTTGTGGTGGCTGTAGTTGGTGTTAAATAATTAACTGAACCACCTGTTCCATTGTATTCAAATACACTAAAGTGGTATTGCGTAAATAAAGCAAGTCCTGTAACGGTAACTGAAGTTCCTGTTCCGTTGTACACCACAAAGTTTGCTGAACCTACTTGTGAACCGCTACCATAGCTTGGATTAGCATTGTAGTTGATTTCATCAACTGGATTGCCTGTTACAGGGTTAATAATTCTTGCAACAACAATACGTCTGCTTCCATTTCCATTGGTCCAGTTTACAGTTATACTTGTATTGGTTATGGCACTGGTTGTAACTGATGTTGCCTGTACTGTTGGCTCAGGAGCCAAGCTGCTGTTTCTGAAAACTGAAATGCTGTTAGCTGTATTGTTAGCTGTTACTATATCAGGTCTGTTATCACCATCCACATCGCAAATAAAGGCTGATACAACTCCGTTTGGTGTGGTGAAATTAATACCTGTACCAAGCGATATTAGACCTGAAGTACTGTTGTTTTTAAACAATGTAATGTTGTTGGTACTGTTATTGGCTGTAGCAATATCAGCTTTGCCATCACCATCTATATCGCCTACACCAATAGCATTAATACCACTGGCGCCTGTAGCAGAAAAATTACTGCTGCTAAAGTTTACTGATCCAATACTACTTGTATTACGGAAGATAGTCATATTATTTCCGGTATAGTTTGGTACAATTAAATCAACTTTACCGTCACCATCAATATCTGCATCATTCATATAGAAAGGCCCGTTTCCACTGGTAAAATCATTTCTTGATGCAAGTGATGAAGTATTAATAGTTCCAACAGTTGCTATATTTCTGAATACTGATACCTGATTGCTTCCGAAGTTGGTTACAGCAATATCCGGTTTACCATCGCCATCTATTTCTGCAATTACAATGGATGATGGTTGGGTAAGTGTAGTAAAGTTAACTGCGGTAGTGAAGTTAATAGAAGTACCAACGCTGCTGTTTTTAAATAGTGAGATGCTATTGGTGTTTAAATTGGCCACAGCCATGTCAACCAATCCATCACCATCCATGTCGCCTGTGGCTATTCCGTAAGGTGAAGCACTTGCTGGTAAATTAAAGTCGATTTTTGTAGCAAAAGTAATAGTACCCACTGCGGTGGTTGTATTTCTATAAACCGAAACAGTATTTGAACTTAAGTTTACTGCTGCAATATCTAATTTACCATCATTGTTAAAATCGGCTACTGTTTGAAACCATGGTTGGTTGGTTGCAGTTAAGATGGTGGCAGAACCAAATGATGAAGTAGTGATTGGTCCCGGTGTGGCAATATTCCTGTATACATTCATATTGTTGGCACTTGAATTAGCCACATACATATCGGGTTTACCATCATTGTCAAAATCGGCTAAAGTTGCACCACGTACTCCGTTTAAACCTGTTATAATATCGGCACGGGTTGCTAAACTGGCTGTTGTAATGGTTCCGTTACCGGTAAAGGTAGGTGTAAATAATAAAGCACTTGAAGTAGTAAAGTTACCTATGGTTAAGCTAATCTGGTTGGTGATAGCTCCACCCGGAACAGTAACCTGTAATTGTGAGCCTGATGCACTTGTTACGGTTGCTTTTACTGAACCAAAGTATACAATATTGTTAGTGGCAGTTGTGCTGAAATTATTTCCGTTAATAGTAACAGTTGCACCAACAGCGGCTGTAGCTGGTGAGAACGAAGTAATATTAGGACAGGCCATTACATTGATTAGTGTGTAGTTGGTACTTGTACTACCCGGGTTAGATGATACAACCCTGATGCGGTAGTTTGAGCTGGTGAATAAGCTGTTTGGTAGTGTACCATTAATATTACCAGAACTGGTAGATATAACAGAACCTAAATTAGCAGGGCTTGCAAAGCTTCCACTGCTGTCAGATAACTGGGCTGTAAATACATTACCCAATGAGAATAATCCGGAAGGTGCTGTATAAGGAATGGTTACCGATGAGCCTGAACAAAATGCAGTAGTACCAACGTTTCCAACTGAAAAAGTAGGTGTTGTATTTTGCCATATATAAATATTATTGTTTCCGTAGCCGGCCGATGCAATATCTATTTTACCATCATTATTAAAATCACCCACCTCTATTCCTACTAAAGTTCCTACCGTAGAAGTAATGGTATAAGCAGTATTAAATGAAATAGCGCTGGTGGTTACGTTTCTTAATATACTTAAATAACCCGATTGAGAGCTGTTTACCAAATCTATTTTGTTATCACCATCAATATCCATGGCTACCAAACCATACGAACCTGAATTAGTGGCAGGTGAGGACTGTGCTGTAAACGAAGCACTGGTTAAAGTACCGCTGGTATAGTTATTCTTTAATACAGTTATGGACGAAGAACTATAATTAGCCACTGCAATATCTGTTTTACCATCATTGTCAAAGTCATTGGCGGCAATAAAATAGGAGCTTGACCCAGTGCTTAAAGTGATGGTCGTAAATAAAGAACTACCAATTACAGCTCCTGTGTTTCTTAAAATATTTAATGTAGTGCTTCCGTATGTTAAAGCAATATCCAACTTACCATCACTATCAAAGTCAGCTGCGGTACAGAAGTAAGAGCCTGTTGTAACAGTAATGTCAGTTCTTGTAAATGATGAAAGGGTAATATTACCTATGGCTACAGCATTTTTAAATACATACATTACGTTTGTTGAGGTAGTAGCTATTATTTCCGGTTTGCCATCATTATCTAAATCGGCAATACAGCCACTGTACAATGAAGCGGGGGTTGCAATATCCAAAACGGTTGCAAAGGTAATGTTACCTATAGTTGAAGTTGTATTTCTTAAAATTGAAAGACCTGAATTGGTAAATACAATTACATCCAGTTTTCCGTCACCATCAATATCTGCTACTCTAACAAAATTGCTGGTATTGGTTAAAGCAATATCATTTCTGCCTGTAAATGCAGCTGTACTAATATTGCCTGTTGTATATGTATTTCTATAAATAGAAACAAAATTATTAGCTCCACAACTTACCATATCAGTTTTACCATCATTATCAAAATCACCATTAGCCATTGATAATGGTTGGCTACTGCTTGCTATACCCACACCGGTTATGCTGAAATTATTGCTGCTGAATGTGGCGCTGGCACCTGCAAAGGTGGTGTTAAAAGGTTTGTTATAGGTGGCAGTTAAGTTGTTGCTTAAGTTAGTTACTGAAATGTTTTTATAATTATTACCAAATGGGTTGGTGGTAGTAATGCTGGTAGCACTGGCAGCAGTAACTGTTGCTTTAACAGCACCAAAATATACTATGTTATTGCTTGCAGTAGTATTAAAATTAGCACCTGTTATAGTAACTGTTGTTCCTATATCGCCACTTAACGGGCTTATACCGGTAATACTAGGGCAATTGTTCAATGTAATGGTGTTTGCGCTGCTGGCTGAAATAATTGCCGGGCTGGTAGATATAACACGTATTAAATAGTTACTGCTAACATTTAGTCCGGTTGGAATACTTGCATTAATAGTACCCGAAGTAGTACTGATAGCAGAACCAATGCTTAGTGGGGAAGCAAAGCTTCCGTTTGCATCAGATAACTGAATAGAGAATATATTCCCAGGGTTAAAAGCTAATGTAGCTGTGTAAGGTATTGCTACCGTTGAACCAGAACAAACCTGTGATGGAACAGAGTTTATAGCTAGTGTTGGCGTATTATTAGGGAAAACAAAAACAGTTCCATTACCATATAAGGTGGCAATTATTTCCGGTTTTAAATTACCGTCAATATCGCAAATGGCAATATTGGTTGGTTGGGTTGATGTGCCTAATGAAATGTCAAATCTTGTTCCGAAAGAACCGGCAGTTATTGTTCCTGAGGTATAATTATTGGCAAATAATGAGATGGTTCCTGCTGTAAAATTAGCTACTGCAATATCAGGTTTACCATTTCCGTCAATATCACCTACAGCTACTCCCCAGGGGCCATTACCCGTGGTTAAGTCAACTCTTGTTGCTAAACTGATGGTACCAACGCTTGAAGTATTTTCAAAAATAGAAACCGAGTTTGATGTTTGGTTGGTTACTAATATCTCCACTTTACCATCTGCATTCAAATCAGTAAAAGTTAAAACACGTGGTGATGTTTGTGTAGCGAAACTGCTTGCCGCTGCAAATGAAATACTTCCTGCAGTACTTGTGTTCTTGTATATAAAAATGGTATTAGCGGTATTGTTTATAACTACCATATCTTGTTTTTTATCGCCATCAATATCTTTAAAGGCAATAAATACAGGGCCCGAACCGACTGTTTGGTCTATGCGTGAAGCAAATGATGAGCTATTCAATACTGAACCTGAACCAATATTTCTAAAAATAGATACATTGTTAGTGCTGAAATTGGCTGAGGCAATATCTGTTTTACCATCTCCATCAATATCCGCATAAGCTACACCTGTTCCACTTGAAGCAATCGTTAAATCGAACCTTGTTCCAAAACTTACTGTATTACCCGTAGTGGTGTTTTTTTGAATAGAGAGTGTTGCCACATTATTATTAACCGTTAACAAATCTTTTAACCCGTCACCATCCAAATCTACCATCTGGCTAGCCCAGGCAGTTCCCGCTGTTGTTTGTAAAATGCTGCTTGCAAAACTGCTCGTATTAATTATACCTGAAGTAGCGGTATTTTTAAGAAATACATTATTACTTGGGTTAGAAGGACCATTAATAGGAACAATTAAATCAGGTTTACCATCATTAGTTATATCACAAGCTTCAACCGTTAAAGGACTCGTTCCTAATGAAAAACTGGTAGGAGTACCGAATGTTGTTGAGTTAATGGCTCCATTACCCACAAATGTTGGTATAAAATGTTGTGAGGAGTAAGCTATGTTAGATAATACCGTTACTGAAACATTAGCTTCGGTTGCAGATACAGGGACAACAGCAGTTAAAGTGGTTGTGGTTGCACTGGTTACTATAGCCTTTTGCGCACCAAAATAAACAATATTTTCAGCCAGTATCGGACTAAAGTTAGTCCCCGTTATGGTAACAACTGTTCCAGGGCCTGCAGTTCTCGGATTTATATTGGTAATGCTTGCAGGAATAATTATTCTTACCGTTTCGCTCACATCAGAAGTAAGACTCGGTGAATTTGATATAATACGTATTCTATAATTGAAACCCGGGATAGCGTTGCTGGGAATAGTACCTGTTATGGTATTAGAGGAAGTACCTATAATAGAACCTAAGTTAACAGGGCTTGCAAAACTACCACTGCTATCAGATAATTGAGCAGTGAAAATATTACCTGGATTTATACTTACAGTTGATGTAAAAGGAATACTTATGCTTGCACCTGCATTAAATGTATTAGAGGCTAAAGCATTTACTCTGAATATACTTATTTGGTTTTTATAAAGGGTAATACCCGATGTATTTGATGGGGAAACAAAAGTTAAGTCATTTCTATTGTCGTTGTCAAGGTCACAAATAACTGGTGTTGTACCCCCAAAATTAAATGCACTTACATCAACCCTTGATTGTAACGACAGTGAATTAATTGACCCTAATGTAAAATTATTTTGCCAAACACTAAAATAAGAAGCATTATTATATACAACAATGATATCTGGTTTACCGTCACCATTTAATTCTCCTATTTTTATGTTTGAAGGGGAGCCGCTGCCTATTGTAGCAAAGTCAACACGGGTATTGAATGATGCTGTAGATAATGAAGCGGAGGAACCACTATTTCTGAAAATAGAAATAGAGTTAATGGTTTGATTTGCTACCACTATATCAGTTTTTCCATCTCCGTCAAAGTCTGCTACATCAATATCGTAAGGGCTGGAAGCAGCAGTAATACTAACAGCAGAACCAAAAGAGATAGTTCCTGAAGTACAGTTGTTTTTAAAAATACTTAAGTTGTTGGAAGAAAGGTTGGCCGTAATAATTTCCTTTTTTCCATCATTATCAATATCAGCAATAGCTACACCATAAGGTGAACTACCGGTAGTATAGGTGACTACAGGAGCAAATAAAACTGTACCGGGATATCCGGTATTTCTTA
>CAYTWI010000017.1:0-42235 GCA_964442045.1 uncultured Bifidobacterium sp. | reverse complement strand
GAATTACTTACTGTAAATTTTGTAGCAGCAGGCATGGCTGGTATTTTAAGTGGTATTTACCATGCACCTTTAACAGCTATATTTTTAATTGCTGAAATAACTGGAGGGTATACTTTAATGATCCCTCTTATGATTGTATCGTCTATCAGTTATGCTATATCAAAACATTTTGAGCCGTACTCTATGGATACAAAAAAGCTGGCTCATAGCGGACAGATGTTTACCAACGACAAGGACAAAAATATTTTAACCACTATAAAAATATCCAATCTGATTGAAGACAATTTTCAATCGGTATTGCCTACCGATTCGTTGGGCGATCTGGTTAAAATTATATCACAGTCGAAACGAAATTTATTTCCGGTAATTGATGCCAATAATAAGTTGATAGGTATTATAACTTTGGATGATATAAGGGAAATAATGTTCAATACTGATATGCATTCAAAAATAAGTGTAAGCGACTTAATGAATGTGCCTGCAGCTATTATTGACAGCCAGGAAACAATGGAATCGGTTATGAAAAAATTTGATGAAACAGGAGCATGGAATTTGCCGGTAACCGCCAATGGTGCTTATGTTGGTTTCATTTCCAAATCAAGTGTTTTTTCAAGCTATAGAACAAAACTAATAACAACTACAATAGAATAGATATGGGCAATTATAAAGTGTTTGAAATAAAGTGTAATGCTGAGTTAAAGGATATAATAATAGCCGAGTTAGGCAATATAAATTTTGAGGGATTTGTAGAAAATGAAAATGGCTTTGAAGCGTATATTGATGAAACCTTATTTAACAAGGAGGAATTTTTGGCTGTTTTAAATAGGTATGATATCAGCCATTCTGATTATTCTGAAAATAATATACCACAGCAAAACTGGAATGCGCAGTGGGAAAGCAGCTTTGAGCCGGTTGTTATCAGCAATCAGTTAATTATTAAAGCACCATTTCATGTTGTTGAAGAAATGTATTCATATGAAATAATTATTCAACCTAAAACATCATTTGGTACAGGTCACCATGAAACAACACAAAGTATAATGGAACTGATGTTGCAAATGGATTTTAAAGGCAAATCGGTTTTTGATTATGGTTGTGGCACGGGTGTACTTTCTATTTTAGCCAGCAAGCTGGAGGCTGAATATATTTTTGCAAACGATATTGATGATTGGGCTTTTGAGAATGTTGGTGAAAATGCACAGTATAATAATATAACTAATATTGAGTATGTAAAAGGCGACCTGAGTGTAGTGCCTGATAAAGAGTTTGATATTATTTTAGCCAATATCAATAAAAATATTTTACTGAAAAGCTTTGAGCAACTTAGCAAGCATTGTAAGGAAAATGGTATTGTAATGATTAGTGGCTTTTTCGAAACGGACTTGAATGACTTATTAGCAGTCAGTGAAAAGTATAATTTGTTATTGCAGCAAAGTACCATTTGCAATGGTTGGTGTGCAGCCATATTACAAAAAAAATACACTTAAAAGCTTATTTGCAGCTGCGTAATTATATCACTTTGCGTGTTGCCATCAATTTGTTCTAAACCGCTTCCAATACTATTTACATTGCTGTATTTGGTTTGTGCGTAACGTATAAATAGTTTTATGTTTTTCATCGGTTGGTACTTGTAAACAATATAAAATCGTGTGCCACTGTTTTGATATAACGGCACACTGAAAGTATAAGGCACATTATCTTCGTAAGCATAAATTCTTGCATAATAATTATCAATGCTAAACTGGCTCAAACGTGCATTAATGGACATCTTATTTTTACAAAATTTATATTTTAAACCTTGAAAAATAAGGAAACCATTGCTTGGGCTTATATTGGCAGTATTGAACATGCTGAACTCTATGCGGCTTTCTGTTTCTATTAATAAACTGATTTTGTAATTCACATGAAAACGTAATTGTTGTTTTGTTTGTGCGGCTAATACATCGTTTAAATCGTTGCTGTTGTTTAGCTTATTATGATCTTTGCTTTCATACCTATACCTGATGTACATACTTGTAGGCTTGTTAGGTGTATATTGCCATTCAGTTAATATATCGTAACCTTTACCAGGTGCATCAACCTGATAACGTAACCAGCTTGATTTATAAAAATCAATATAAGCATTAAAGGTAATGGCTTTACGTGGTTTAAATGAAAAGCCGGTATAAAATCCTTCTTCATTTCTTCCATCGCTGTTTTCAGCAAACGGATTGTTAAAAGTTGTTTGGTAAGCACGGCTAAAATTGCGGTAAAGAAAGCATAGATCCAGTTTTGAATCAACTGGTATCAGTAAGGTGTGTGTGGTAGCCAAAGCATTGTTATCACTCATGGAAAACTCACCGAGAAATAGCATATTAGCTATGCTTAATCTGTAATCAACACCTATATTGAAGAGTTCTTTTCCTGCAAAATTATATTTTTGATACAGGTCACTACCTTTTAGTAAAGGAGCACTGTAATTAGTTTGTACCGTTGTTAAACCAATTTGTAGTTGCTTATATGTTTTTTGTACATGCAAGCCCATTATACTTTGGTTTACATTGTCTTTATCAGCTATTTCATTGTTGGTTCTATGAAACCCGGTTAAGCTAAAACTGGTAAATCCATCAAACGAGTTATAGGAAGTATCGGCATTTATAAAGTTAGTATTAATAGCTTTGAAAGATATAAAAGGAACCAATTGCCAGTTTTTGTATTCATATACGCATGAGATTCCGTGTAAAAATTCAAATTCATTGATACTTCTGTAGGGCCTTATTACTTGGAAGTTTCTAGTGGTGTTCAGCGCAAAAGCCGATTTTCTTGCTGATAGTCCACTGCCAAAAGTCAAACCCTGCCCAAAATTAGCCTGATAATCACCTATAATAATTTGATTGAAATGACCAAGGTTACGAACTTGTATAAACCCCGAGTTAAAGTCGTAACCATATTTTTGAGCGCCTTGGAAAAACAGCTCACCTGCATCTTTTTCACCGGTATAACCAATGGTAATTCGTTTGCCAATTTGTTGTTTAAACCTTAATACACTGCGATATGGCGAGCCTAAATAATATTGCCTGTTTTGTGATTTCAACAATGCAGTTTTAAAGCCTAGTCTTTCCTCAATATCCCTATCTGTTTGTAATATAATTTCTGTTTTACCAAGCTGTGAAAGCTCGCTTAGCTTTAACTGTTTGTTGCCTTCATTTACATGGCAAAAATATTTTAACAGTTGTAAACTCTCATCGCTTAAATTAGCTACTGCTTGCAGTTCGTATATGCTTTCAAAATTGCCATATATTTTACGGTGGTTTAGTAGTGCAATAATTTCACTGTGTTTTAAAAATATTAGTTGTTGAAGCTCGAACTCGTTTGTTTTATTTAAATTTATTTTATTGTCGAAATAGTATTCAAGCTGCGCTTGTAAATCGGTATAATCAATTTTGGATTCATCATTTTCAATAAGCTTTTCAATAACTATAGCAATCACTTCATTCTTCTGTTTTTGCGCCATTAAACTTTTGCTGAGCAGAAGCAGGCAACATGAAACTAAAAGAATAAGTTTATAATAATTAGTTTGCATGAAATATAAGCCCAACATGGGGGGTAAAACCTAAATAACTATGCAAACTGGTAGCACAGTTAAAATCAAATTGTTTAAACTTGGCAGAGAAACCACAGGTAAAATAATTGGGGTTGTTGGCATAGCCAATTTGTAGTCCAAAGTTTTGATGTATGTCGTAGTTTAATCCGCCCCTTACTACTAAATCATAATCAAAAGTTTTCTCTATATCAGTTAGCAAAAACAGTTTAGTGTTAATGCTATACTTTACCCCGAACTTGGCTAAGTTTGGAACTTTACCATAAGTGTTATTGCTGTATTTTGATTGTGTAAGGTTTGAAAGGTAAAAGCCAATTTGTAATTGTTTGTTTATTTTATAGAATGAACCCACATCGGCTGTAAGTGCACTAGTGTTTTCCTGTTCAGCTATATTTAAAGCTATGTAGTTCAGATTTACCCCTAAGCTGAAATTATTGTTTAACTTTTTTGCAAAGCCGAGCGTAATTTTTTGCTGATTAAATTTTTCGTAACCATAATGGTTCGCTGCAATGCCTATGTTAATAAATTTGGTTGGCAATGCCGCGCTGGTATTGATTACATTTAAATTTTTTAAACCAAAGCGCAGTTGATTATAAATACCTATTTCTGTTTTCTCAATATCCGTTAAAGTAGCAATGTTATTGTTAGTCGAAAATACATTGGTTTCTGCGGTATTACTTCCGCCCATAGCCCATGCTTTTGCACCTATTGGTTCAAATATGGGTTGGGTATACCCAAATGAAAACAGTATAAGGAATATATATAAAAAGGCTATTTTCATAGCTGGGGTCAGGATAAATCTTAGGCTTTAATGGTATACAAAAAAGTGAATTACCTGAAGTATTCCAAATATTTTTTTATACTTTTAGCGTAATAGGGTTACAGTGCCGTGTAATTGTTTTTTTGAAGCATTCAATTGTTTGAAACTGGCAATGTAAAAGTAAACGCCATCGGTAGCATTTAATCCATTACTGTCCTTTCCATCCCATTTAAAATTTACACTGGAGCTTTTATACATTTCCTGCCCCCATCTGTTATATATGGTTACTTCTGCTTCATCGCATGGAAAGGTTAGGCCATCCAGTAAAAAGAAATCATTTAGCCCATCATTGTTTGGTGTAAAAACATTAGCAGTTTTCACTTTTTTAACGTCTGCTGTATATACAACATTTATTTTTGTTGAATCAGTACATGGCGTTAAACGGTTAATAACTAAACTTATCTCTTTGTTGTTTACTTTATCAATGGGCAGAACCGGGTTTTGTTCAATGCTTGTGTCTCCATTAGGAAACTGCCATAAGTATGAAAAAACATTTTCCGTTAAGCAATTAAACCGAATAGTGCCGGCACAGGTGTCAATGGTAAAATCTATTTTTGCTTCTTTAAATCTAAACTGCATTTTAAAAGCAGCATTGCTGCAACGTGGGCTTACATTGGTTTTAAATACAGCATCAGAGCTGGTGGGAAAATCGCTTATGGAGCCTCCTGCATCAGGGCAGCTTGCACAAACCGATTGGTAAATAGAACCTTTTTTATCAAACCTGCTGGTTCCTCCATCTACATGGTCACCGGTAAGATCTCCGCCAAAAAAAGTAGCATATAATAGTCTTTGTGCGTTTAAACCTAATACAATAATGTAGAAATCACGGTTATCGGTAGTTTTTTTAAAAGCATCGCCAGTAACAGGAAGCCCGTTTGTATTGCCAACTTCGTTTACACCACCCCAGCCACTCATATACAACCGCCCGCAATCGTCCAGTAAAAACGCATTAATGGTTAAGTCAATAGTATTTCTGTCAGAACCAAATTTGCTTAAAAAATTAATAGTTGAAAAATCGTTGCTTATTTTGGCAATAAACTGTTTACCGTTGGGTGTAAAGTAAACATTGCCAACAGTGCTGAGTATACCATCGGTATGGCCAACTATATACACGTTTTCATCAATGTCTAATTCCAAACCAAATATCTGATCATACTTTTCAGTTCCAAAGTATCGGGCATTGAGTATTTGGCTTCCATCCTTTTTTATTTTTGCAAAAAAACCATCTGCAATTCCTCCATTGTAAGTGTTTTTAGCTGCAGCAATACTCATGTTTTCGGTAGTTCCACCTGCTATAAAAATATCGCCATTGGTATTTAAGTCAACACTATGAACAGCGTTGTGGCTGAATCCCTGAAAAGCAGAACTGAAAATAAGCTTACTGCAGTTGCTGTCGAGCTTAAACACAACTCCTTTTAAAAAGTTGGGTATAACACTACCACCAAATGAATTGACAGTTACAGGAAAATCATCAGAACGTGTACAACTGCCTACTATAATATTATGTTCCTTATCGTTATCAACTATTACATCTCCTCTAAAATCATCAGCATAAAACTTATGCAAGGCTGTTCCTTTGCTGTTTAATCCATCATTTCCGGTTCCACCAATATATGTTGAGCCTAATAGTGTCGATCCGTCTTTTGAAAGTTTCGTTACTATAATATCAGACCCACCCATATGTATACTGTTGTAAGCATTTGAACTAACCGGGTAATCGTCAGATTTTGTAGTGCCCATTATAACCAGATTATCGTTATTGTCAACAATAAGGCTATGCGGAGCCTCATTTAATTGACCTCCTATATAAGTAGCATATAAAAGCTGCTTGCCATCACTGCTATATTTGCTAATGGTAATATCGCTCGGTAATCCTATAGGCTCTTCTGAAGTGCCTCCATTAAAAGTAAGTTGATAGGCTCCTGGTGTTACCGGGTACTGGCCTGCTCCGCCTCCTGATGTAATACCTCCTGCGTATAAATTGCCCTGGCTGTCATACGTAGCAGTAAAGCCAAAATTATCTTCAGTAGAACCACTATAAGTACTAAAAATTAAATCAGGGTCAATAATCAGGTTAAACTGTTTGTTGTATTCGGCTGCTTCAAAGTGTATGCAATTATCTTTTAAAATGTACTTCACATCAACTATTACTTTTTTACCATTAATAAACTGATAGGCAAAAGGCTGTTTTTCTTTAATAAAACCTAGGCTATGGTAAATAAATAGTTCACCATATTCAATTTTATAATCACTTGAACCTTTATACTCTAGTTCAATATCATTAATGTTGGCGTTGGGTTTTAATATCCAGTCAAATTTCAGTCTGCTGGTTGATTCGCTGCTGATGGCTAGGTCAATGTTGTTGTATAAATCAGGGTAAATAATTTTTTGAAACGATTGAACTTTTGAACGCCATTTTGCCCGGTTTTTACCAATAAAATAATTGTAATAGAAATGGTTAGCCTCGCCATTGGCTATAGGAGTAAGTGGTTTATTTGCGTTACGAAATGCTAAATCAATAAAATGTCCGTTCACTGAATTGGTAGTAACTTCTGTTTGGCGCGGATGGCGGTTAATTTTAGCTATTTGAACAGGGTCTAATATAAAATAGGAAATAGTATTGTTGTTGAGTAAAATATCTAAAGAGGCACTTTTAAATTTGAACTTTATATCATTATCCCACTGCCCTTTATTCTCTATAAAGCTAATTTTACTATTCGTATTGTCAGGTAATGTATTATTTTGACCCCACGATGGAGTTTGTACTGTAAGATAAAGACAGGTAAATAGAAATATGGATAAATACCTATTAAACACTTAATTGGAAATAGTTTATTTAGCAAAGTAAGCAAAATTTAAGATAAAGTGTTGGGCTTAAAAGCATTTAGAAAATTTTAAGTTTTTTTATTTTAACGTGCAACTTCTACTTAAGTTAATTAATCAAGCAGAAACTAATATATAAAGTGAGTCAGAATATAAGCCTGGAATTAATTGAAAAATGCATGCAAGGCAATGCTAAAGCGCAGAAGCAGTTGTATGATGAAACAGTTAGGCAAATGTATGGTGTGTGCTTAAGGTATTGTAAAAGCCCGGAGGATGCCCGGGATGCCATGCAGGAAGGATACATTAGGGTTTTTAGTAAAATGAGGCAGTTTGAAGGTAAAGGGGTGATAGAAGCTTGGATGAGAAGGATTTTTGTTAACTGCGCGCTGGAAAGTATTAGAGTAAATAAGTTTTACACGGAAACGAGTGATGTAACAGAGGCTTTTGATTTATCGTATGAAAATTTAACGATGGATAAAATAGGCCAGAAAGAAATTATGCTAACCATGGAAAAGTTGGCTTTGGGTTATAGAACAGTTTTAAACTTATATGCTATTGAAGGTTACAGCCATGCAGAAATAGCAGAAATGCTTCAAATAAATGAAGGAACATCAAAAAGCCAGCTTGCCAGGGCAAGAGCAGCTTTTGTAAAAGAATATACAAAATTAACTAAGTAAACGAAGTTGAATAATTTAGATAAAATACTTAAAGAGCAAATGGAACAATTTGCGCCAGAGGCACCCAATGTTTGGGCTGGTATAGAAACGGGTATTAAAAATAATGCAGGCTCATCAAATGCTGGTAGCGGTAATGCTGTGGCTGGTTCAAAAATTGGAATGGGTATTTTAAAGGTATTGGCTATAGCTAGTCTACCCGCAGCTTTTATAGCTTACAGTTATTTTGCAAACCCAGGTACTGATAATAAACAAGCCATTGTTGCAACGCAACAAGCCGTTAAAGAACAAGAACCTGTAAGCCAACCGGAGTTGGTAGATGAAGAACCCACTGAAAAAGGAACAGTAAACACTAAATCTACCTTTGTTAATAATAATAACACTAATAATAAAGCCGGCAAGAAAATGATTGCCGTTGAGGAACAGGTAAATAACAACAATAATACAGAAGCTTCAGACAGCCAAAGCAATACTTTAAACCAGGAAGCAAATACTAATCAAACTATTACAAAAACGGAAGCAAGCCCAAAACCAGATAATTCGCAAATTTTACAAAACGAATTAAAAGATGAAAGCAACCTTAATGAAGAAATAGAATCAAGTAAAAAGGAAGAAGAGGTTGAGAAGCCTAAAGAAGAAATTGCAGAGGTTACAATAAAAGAGTTCCCGAATTCTTTTACCCCAAATAACGATGGTATGAATGATAAGTATGTAATTGTTATTGAAGGAGAGAAATATTATAACTTAAAAATATATAATACCCGGAACGAGTTGGTTTTTGAGTCGAATGATAAATTGAATAATTGGGATGGAACCCATTTTAAAAATGGTCAAGTTTGTGCTCCCGGTACTTATTACGGAGTATTAGTATACAAGGGAGCTGATAAAGGGGCGGTAAAAACGCTGAATACCATTATAACCCTGTTAAGGAATTAAGCCCGAATTTGTATTTTAGCTAAATTTTGTTATGTTAGCAAACTATATAATTTTAAAAAAATAGAATAAAAATGAAATATATGTACAACAAGTTATCTTTATTAAAACTAAAACACCTCTATGTTTTGGTTTTTCTCATGCTATCCAGCATTATGGCAAGAGCGCAATCGGCTTCTATACTTATTACCCCGGACGTAGCTTGTGCCGGTGTTGATTTAACAAGTGTAGAAGTAGTTACTACAGGTATTCTGCCTGCTGATATTGTTTCTTACACCATCCGTTGGGGTATTCCTAACGATACTGCGGTTAACAACAGAATTGCAGGAAACGCACCTAACCAATATTTCTATAAAAAGTATGCAACAGGTGGTGATTATGTAATTACTTTGGTAGTTAAAAGAAGCAATGGCCCGGATATAGTTGTTACAGCCAACAGAAGAATCTGGAACAGGCCTGTTACTTCATTTATATTACAGTCGCCCGATAACCAATGTTTTAAAAACAATAATTATGTTTTTAACAATACTTCTACCAGAGGAGCTGCACCTAGTGCACCTTTGGTAAAAGCAGACTGGATTTTTGGAGATGGTAATTCGGCAACAGTTACCAATATGTCACAAAACATATTAAACCATAAATACACTTTGAATAAACCAACTTATCAAATTGGTTTAACCATGACCGATTCAGTTGGTTGTAAAACAGATCCACAGAGCGATCCGTTAAGTACTTTACCTATCAACATTGCTCCGGATATTAATCCCGGATTTACTATTTCGGGTATAGCTCAATGCGATACCTCAAAGTATATTTTCCAAAATACAACGCCACTTCAATATTCATTTGTTGATTCGTTTGTTTGGGATTATGGTGACGGAACAATGTATTATTCAGGTCAACCGGGTAAACAAACACAAGATTTTGCACGTTGGAATAATGCATACCAGCATCAATATATTACAGCAGGCGTATTTTATCCTTCTTTATTCGTGTATGATAAAAGATCGGGTTGTGCCGATTCATTCTATTTCCAAACATCAGGTTTAAAATTACCTGAGAATATTATTTACGAAATAGAAATTTTAACCAAAAGAAGCGCTGCAAATGATTCTTTAGCCGATTCAGTTTGCTTAATGGTTCCGAATGCAGCTTTTGTAACATTGTATAACAATTTTGCTTTAGAAGGTCCGGGTGGAACTCCATTGAATATTTTATGGAGCTTCAATGACCCTAATGCTAATCCTCCGGGTTCAGACAGATTTTTAAATGTTTTCCAACCAAGATATCAATACCAGGGACTTGGCCAATATTTTCCAACCTTAACAGTTTCTTGTCCCGGACTTCCTGCCAAAACAAGAACCTATACCTATTATTCAAAAATAGATACGCTGCCAAAAGACCCGAACCGGTATCAGTATGAAGATTTTTATGCTGCGCCAAAACCAGGTGTTCCGCAGTATGTGAATGCAGCTGGCCCAATATTAAATCCAAGATTATATACCAGAAAGGGTCGTTTACTAACTCCGGCCTCACCACTTGATACCTTGTTTTATAATACCAATGGACGTATTCCAAAACTGATTTACGATACAACTTATAATGCCAGTGACCCTACAGATGTAGATAAAATTGTAGGAAGGTTTGATGGCTGGGGTGATGAAATGAGTTCAGACTGGGATTTTTTCCGCAAGGCTGATATGGCTTTTTTACCTACCTTTTATGATACCCAAATGGTTCAGTTCAGGAATCCGCAAACCAGCACTTTAATTACCAGACCGGTATTAACACCTTATTATAATCCTATTTCGAGAGCATTAAGATTTAAAACAGCTAATGATCCAAATGTTCACGATTCACTAGAAGTATTTAAAGACAGATTAATTGGATTAGGTGTTCAAATTCAAGGCCCACTGGTAAGAATAGAAGATCCTAATACCCCGGTTACTATTCAACAATGGCAAAAATTACAGTGCGGTCCAACCTTCCCTGTTCAGTTCGTCAATACATCATTAATTTATCAGTCAGACAGGTTATGGAAACGTTGGGATTTTGCTGAAGACCAATATGCTCCTGCCTGTACTTCATACTCTATTCCAAATCCAGTTGCTGCAGGCAATGGTTTGCCTCCATACTTAAATGCTGCTGATTTACAAAACAGAACATTAGGCGCTTTTGTTGCTAACGGAAAGTCATATTTAGGTAGATTTACCTCGTGTAATTTCTCTCACGACTCATTACCAACCCGTTTATACCATAACTGGGACGTGATTTTTGACTGGAATAAATATGGACATGATTTCCCTCCATACGATTCTACAAGATGGACTAAAGGATATACACAATGGCCAACAAGTCAGGCTCCTCCAACAGGTAAAAACTGGGTACAACCGCGGGATACCGCTGGTGGTCCAACCTGGTGGCCGTGGAATCAACCAGTATTGGCTTCCGGTCCAACGCCAACAAGGGTAGACACGATGGCTAATATATGGCCAACCGATATTCAACCCAATAACGTAATCAGGTTAAATAACCCTATTCCTGATCCAATTTCAAGTGCCAGAGGTAATTGGATGGATGTAATTCCGGTAGGAACCAGAATTGATAGTGGGTTGTTAGTTATTAGTTTGCCAAATGCAAATGATGGTAAACCAAGACAATACAAAGGCTCGGATTTATTGCCCGGAACTAACATTACCTTGTATCGCTACGCATTTAACCGCCAAACTATTCAGGATATAACTGTTACCTTACAGATGAAGGATTCAATTAACAATACTTCACAAGATCCTGATTACAGAACTGTTAAAACCAAGTTTGATACTATTAAAATATATGATCCCATTACCCATACTTATACCAAAGATTCAATTATCAGAGATTCGCTTTACTTAGATGAGTGGGATTGCCATGGCGCATCAACCGTTCAGTTAAGTTTTACCCGTCCTGATGCTTTTGGTTTAAGTCAGGATGGAAAAGTTTGTCCTAACTTTAAATCAGGTTCTTCAGGTGGTGACCCTCAAATTATATTAAACAGAGCTGGATACCTGGATTCGTCAAGAACACAACCGGGACCAGGTATAGTGCCAAGCAGTTCGCGTACTTTCTTAATGATTAATTACGATTCATTGTTAGATAGAAATGACGGTACCCCTTGCGATTTAGATAATTTCGTTGACTTCGCAGGTGGTACTACAAACGGGGGATTAACAATGCCGGGTATGTATAACAGGGTTAACTACCCTCCAACACCGGGCGGACCTTGGACTTCTCCTTCAGGAGCCAGAATATGGGCACATTATTTCCCTAGCGGTCCAACTCCGGGTGGTATAACAAATATGCCATACAGCAGCAAAGGATGGATTACCTTAGGTATTATAGTAGGTACAGGTTGTGCCACTCCTACCAACTGTAATTCACCGGGTTGTTTAAGTGATACAGTTTGGTATCATAACTTCTTCCGGTTTATTCAATTAAATGCAAGCTTTACTATTGAGAAATTTGCATTCGAAGATCCTGCTAAACCTAATTTCTGTTATTTAAGAGGCAAAGGCGATACCGTTACTTTCCATTATTTTGATTCATTACAAGACAATGTGATTGCAGATGTTTGGGATTGGGGTGATGGTACAGCAACAGTAGACTCGTTCTACTACCAACCTGAAACAGATGAGCCATATAACAGGATAAGATACGAGTTTAATACACAAGTATTACCATGGGTATGTTTCGATACCACTTATTACCCTATTGGTACTCGTGTATTTACACAAACAGTTCGGGATACTATTTGGAGATGTAACGACCCATTGCATGCATTACCACCTTTGCGTATTGATGTAAAAGTAATTAATCGTGATACAAGTTTCATGCTATTACCTATTAAGCATGTTTACAAAAAGTCTTCATGGGAAATGCTTGTTGACGGAGGAAATGGTTTAGAGAGAAGGGGCGATATTACGCCAGTATTACATAATATGATTGCCAACAATTTCTCACGTTGTGAAAACAGGGCTTTAAAATATATTGTAGTGGGTATTATTGATACCTTTGATGTATTGAATGGTGCGGGAGAATTGGATACCATATTCTGCCAGGGAGAGAACGTTTATTTCAGAGATTCTGTGCGTTACTGGTATACTGCAGGAACAGGGGTTTGTTCTCGTCCGTTGCAAATACCTGGTGAAAACAATGACAGATTAGATGAATTAATTGATAGATTCGGTCCGGCATTGGTTAACTACCCAACAGATACTACTAAAATTTATCCTGACCCAACAGACTACTTCATATTAAACGGTACTCAGGTTTGTCCGGCTACCCATTTTGGAGTAGCAGGAACAGATCCGGTTAGCGGTGCTCCTATAACAAGATGTTATAAGTTAAGAACGTATTATTTTGAACGCTTGTATTGGGATTTTGAATCAGATGGTCTGTTAGATGCAGTTGGAAGCAGTGTTCCTGGTGTATATGTTAGCCATAAATACAGTGCTCCAGGCCGCTACAAAGTGTCAATGATTACTAGGGATAGTATAGGTTATTGGGATACTTGTTATCGTTACGTTAATATTGTACATCCACATGCAGCTATTGAAGCAAAAGATGTATACCAATGTGGTGATGAATATTTATTTAAAGATTCAAGTTATATTGGTGGAGCTCCTGGCTTTGATAATGTAAATGGATGGAAATGGTGGTTTGGTGATTTAGGTTTTGCACAAGATGCTTATAGATCAGACTTACAAAACCCTAAATACGATTACCGTAAAAATGGTAAATATACATTGCAGTTAGCGGTAAATACAGAACAAGGATGTACTGACACAATAAGAAAAGATATATTTATCAGCGGTCCTCGTCCACATTTATTTATATTAGATGATACATTGGGTTGTGTTCCTCATAGAGTTAGAGTTGTGAGTATACCGGAAAGAGAAACATGGTCAAGCCCAACCGATACACCTACAAAGTTAACTATTATCCGTTCAGGCAGGCCAGATAATTTAGCTATACCGATTAAATACTCTACTATAGATACAGTTGAGTTTATTTATGACGAACCGGGTACCTACTATATTTTTGCTGAGGCATTTGATAGTGAAACAGGTAAAGGGGTGTGTAGGCCAATTACTGTACCTGATACTGCCGGAGGATTTGAGGCACCTATAAGAATCAGAACCAATGTTCCTTATAAGGTAGACTTGTTGTCTTCTAAAGATACAGTCTGTGTGGGTGAAGTGTTCCATTTTACCAATAAGTCAGACAGGGATACTATAGACAGGTTCAGGCTTGATGTGTTAGATTCTGCCCTTTCTGTAAGGTTAGATTCAGTATTGAAAACAGATATTACTTTAGATACAACATGGCGCTATAAATTGAATAAAGTAGGACAATACAAATTTGTATTGGTTTCTACCCGCTTCCAGTATGGTTTTGCACCGTGTGCCAATACCGATACGGTAACTGTGGTAGCCTCTAAAGCTAAAGCTGACTTTACGCCAACCCAGGCAGGTGAGTCAACCTTCCGATTGGTAAATACTTCTGATATGACTCTTTCTGATAAATATACCTGGAAAGTATATAAACCAGATGGAAGTATGTTTGATGGCTACCCTAAAGACTTTGATGATGCAAGTCCGTTAAACGACTACACTGCTAAGTTTGATGTAGATTCATCAGTAAGTTTAAATGTTTGTATTGTTGCGGATGTGGCAGGTACTGTAAGCTGTCCTGATTCGGTTTGTAAGATTATTCAAATAGTTTTACCTCCTAGTAAAATCAACATTCCTAATGCGTTCTCTCCAAATGGTGATAACGTTAATGATAACTTTGTAATTGAAATTGAGAATTTCCGTAAATACAATTTAACCATTTGGAATCGTTGGGGTAACACCGTATTTGAAAGCGATACTCCTACTAAAACATGGAATGGTAAAACCAATAACGATGGTGGTGAAAACCCAGCTGGTACTTACTATTACATATTTACTTACCAATTAAAAGGCGGCCCTGAAAAAACAGTAAGGGGTTCAATTACCTTGATTAAGTAATAAGTAACTAATTATATAAAAATGCTGGCTCAATTTATTTTGAGTCAGCATTTTTTGTTTTATACTTGAGCCTATGATAAGTTACTGGGAGCAAACACAATTACTACATTACGATTTTGTTATTGTTGGTTCAGGTATTACAGGCCTTTCATGTGCGGCTGAGTTAAAAGAAAAATACCCTGCTTTAAAAATATTAGTATTGGAGCGGGGGTTGTTACCAACCGGAGCATCTACTAAAAATGCCGGTTTTGCCTGCTTCGGAACACTTACAGAAATGGTTTACGATATATCTGTTATGGGTGAAAGTAATTTATTAAAGCTCGTACAGGATAGAATAGCCGGTTTACAGATACTCAGAAACCGTTTAGGCGATGATAAGATTGATTACGTAAACAATGGCGGTTACGAGTTAATTATAGAAAAGCATAACCATAATGAATTGCCTGCCCAATTAAAACATTTGAATGAGCTATTATTTCCCTTATTTAAGCAGGATGTTTTTTTGTTTGATGAGTTAGCTACTGATGACTTCGGCTTTGATAAAAAGTTAGTAAAACGGGTTATACGAAACCCGCTGGAAGGTCAGATAAACACAGGTAAAATGATGCAGGCTTTAATAGAATACGTAACTAAACTAGGTGTTCAGATTATTACAGGGGCAGAGGTATTGGATATAGTTGATGAAGAAAGTTTGGTTACAATATGTGCTAAAGGTTTACATCAGGATATAACTACTTTTACCTGTAAAAAAGTGGCTGTTTGTACCAATGCATTTACTAAGAAGTTGTTTCCTTCATTGGCAATAAATCCTGGCCGGGGTCAGGTATTGGTTACAAAGCCTATTGATAATTTAAAAATAAAAGGAACTTTTAGTTTTGATGAAGGTTTTTATTATTTCAGGAATATAGACAACAGGATTATTTTTGGAGGCGGAAGAAATTTAGCCTTTGATGAAGAAACAACCACTGTATTTGAAATTAATAAACGTATTCAGGATGAACTGAAACGCTTACTCAAAACATTGATATTGCCGAATACCCCTTTTGAAATAGATTATGCATGGAGTGGTATTATGGCTTTTGGCGAGGATAAATTACCCATCATGCAAAAGCAAAGTAAAAATGTAGTATTAGGTGCTCGTCTTAACGGAATGGGTGTAGCCCTTGGCAGTAAAATAGCTAAGGATGTAGTAAACCTGTTGGAAGTTTAGTATGCAAATGTTCCGTGTTCGGTTGTAACTGTTAATTCATTTTTTTCAGCAGCTTCAACACGGCCTATTACCTGTGCCGGTATGTTAAACTTATTAGCCAACGTAATTAAGTGCTGAGCCGTGTTTTCGTCAGTATAAAACTCCAGTAAGTTACCCATATTAAATACCTTGTACATTTCGTGCCATTGGCTATTGCTTTGGCTTTGAATCATACTGAATAAAGGTGGTGTTTTAAATAAATTGTCTTTAATTATTTTTACGTTTTTAACAAAGTGCAATACCTTGGTTTGGCCACCACCGGTACAATGCACCATGCCATCTATTTTATCAAAATGGTTTTCAAATACTTCTTTTATAATCGGGCTGAAAGTGCGTGTAGGCGAAAGAATCATTTTACCTACATTTAATGGATTTTCAGCCAATTGCTCATTTAGTTTTAAACCACCGGTATATACCAAATCATCTGGCACCTGCGGGTCAAAACTTTCGCTGAATGTTTTATAGAATGAAGAAAGTACATCGTGGCGAGCCATAGTTAAACCATTGCTGCCCATTCCTGCATTGTAAAATGTTTCGTAAGTAGTTTGCCCAAAGCTGGCAAAACCTACAATTACATTGCCGGCTTTAATATTGTGATTAGATATAACCTTACTTTTTTCTATACGTGCAGTTACAGTTGAGTCAACAATAATGGTACGCACTAAATCGCCCACATCAGCCGTTTCTCCACCGGTAGAGTGAATGTTGATACCATATGATTGCAGCATGGCAACAAACTCTTCTGTTCCTTCAATAATGGCTTGAATAACTTCACCCGGAATTAAATTTTTATTACGGCCAATGGTTGATGAAAGAATAATTTTATCGAAAGCACCTACACATAACAAATCGTTTAGGTTCATGACAATGGCATCTTGTGCTATACCTTTCCAAACTGATAAATCACCTGTTTCTTTCCAGTATAAATAAGCTAAGCTCGATTTTGTTCCGGCCCCATCCGCATGCATAATATTGCAGAAGTTTTCATCACCCCCTAAATAATCAGGAACTATTTTGCAAAAAGCTTGCGGAAATAATCCTTTATCTAAGTTTTTAATGGCTGCGTGAACATCTTCTTTTTGCGATGAAACACCACGTTTCATGTATTTATCGTTGGTCATTGCGAGGGCGTTTAGGGAACAATTTTAACGCAACGAAGATGCTTAAATTATTTTACTTAATAAACAGAAAAAGGAAAATCAGTTTTTGGTAGTATGTTTTCATTAAACAATCCTGACAACCAATTTTTATTTAAGTTTAAATGTAACGGGCAATGTAAAGTATACAGCTACGGGTTTTCCATTCATTTTTCCGGGGCTCCATTTGGGCATTAACTGAATCATACGCAATACCTCTTCATCACATCCCCAACCTAATTTTCTGATAATTTCTATTTTATCAATATAACCACTTTTTTGAACTATAAATCTAACTATAACTCTTCCTTCTATGCCATTTTCTTTTGCAAGCTTAGGGTAAAGTAAATTTTTATTAATAAAATCATACATTTCATCTTCACCTCCCGGAAACTGAGGCATTACCTCGGCCATAGTTATTATTTCTTGAGTTGTGTCGGTGGGAGTTTGGGCAAAGCTTTTGGTATTAATTAAGCAACCAACAGTGCATAATAGAAAACAGATATATTTCATATGGTTATTTATTTTTCTGGCAATTTACTATTTAAATTGGAATCTGGTTTATAATCAGGAGCAACTAGTCCCATAGTTTGTAATATTACTTCTTTGGGTAAAGTATCAACGGTGTTAACTTTAATTTTTCCTTTTATGATTTTTACAATAGGTTCTTGAATAATAGTATCGCCCATTACTTCGGGTACACCTACAACATCTCCTTTGGTTACCACTTCTCCTGATAATTCTTCGTCTATTATTATTTTAGGGGGTAAAACAGGCTTGCTTTCAACAGCCATTTCACCAAGCATTTCTGATGGTAGAGAATCGTTTTGAACATGATTGCTGTCTATTACTTCTATTTTGCCAATGGTGGCTGAGTTTCCACTATTATCAGTGCAGCTGAAAAGAGTATTTCCAAATACTATTAATAAAGCCAAGGCAAATTTCCTGCTTGCCGGAATATAAGTAAACAGGTTTGTAGGAATTTGAATATTGATTTGTGCCAGCTGTTCATTTTTAAAACGGCCACATACTTTTTGTCCGTAATGTTTGGTAAAATAATTTTGAATATCAGCAGTGCTCCAATGGGTAAAATCAATTACCGTTTTCTGGCAACTTTGGCAAAAGCGTCCTTGTTCGTTTGGAGTCATAATGCCCCAGTTTTCATGGCATGGTTCAGGAATGGAAATTTTCATGGTATTTGTTTTTTATAAGAGAGATGCAATCACTCCACAAATTCCATAAAAATTATTGACCAATTAATATTGGTAAGGTCATTCTTACTTTAATTGGTTTGTTCATTAAGCTCCCAGGTTTCCATCTGGGCATTAGTTTTACTACCCTTACTGCTTCTTCGTCCCATTCATTTCCTATTCCTTTTAATATATTCACGTCTGTTATTGATCCGTCAGTTTCAACCAAAAAATGAACAATTATTTTTCCCACTATATCATCTTGTGCTAGTTTTTTAGGTGTCGTCAAATTGTTTTCAATAAATGTTACCAATGAATCTTCTCCGCCAATAAATTCGGGAGCAATTTCAGGGTCGTCTATCACTAATCCAATGAGTGAAGAATCAGATGAGGAAAATTCTACATCGCCTGCAATAATGTTTGACTGAATAAATGGAGTTTTCTTTATTTCTTTTCTGATAGGTTCTTTTGGTGCAATAATTTGGGGCGTTGGAAACGCCCCAATTATTGGGACAATTTCTTCTTTGTGGTTAGAATCTATAACTTTAACACTGTTTATCTTTACTTTTTGTCCATCATTATCAGTACAGCTAAACAAAGTTGTTCCAAATGCTATAAATAATGCTAAAGCAAACTTTCGGCTAGGAGGGATAAATAAAAATAATATGTTTGGGATTTGAATATTTATTTTAGCTAATTGCTTATTATTAAAGCGGCCACATATTTTTTGCCCATAATGTTTGGTAAAGTAATTTTGAATATCAGCAGTACTCCAATTAGTAAAATCAACCACTGTTTTCTGGCATCTTTGGCAAAAACGACCTTGTTCATTTAGTGTCATTTCAGTCCAATTTTCATGGCAAGGATTTGGAATTCGCAATTTCATTTAAGTTTGGAGAATAATTACAAATTAAATAATTGACTAGCAGTATTCTATTTGTATTGAAATAAAATTTTCCTTCCGTTTTTGAACTTACTTTATTTTCAAATGTATAAGCTATCAAAAAGGTAAAAACAAATATGAAAATAATTAGAATGGCTTTTATAGAATCCTTAAACGCCAATGTTTATGTGTGGTACAATTAATTATTATTTAGTAAGCTCCAACGCAACTTAGCAAGGCTTAATGCCGTTAATACACTTAACAGTTATTAATTAATGTACAAATACAATTTAATAACCAGCAAATGAAAAGTAATTTTTTTTCATTTTATTGATATATCAATTATAATTGTATCAAATAAATTAGCGAAATGGAAAAGTTAGATGAAATAATTTTTTATACACTTGAAAAATCAATAAAAACTTACCGGAAATATGCACAATCAAAAATCAACAGTATGGGATTTGACATTACCATTGACCAATGGTTGGTGTTAAAAACGCTGCAGGAAAACGATAAACCCTCACAAAACCAAATTGCAGAGATGGTATTTAAAGACATGGCATCAATTACACGCATTATTGAAATTTTAGTACAGAAAAAATACATCAAAAGGAAGTTTAATCCAAGTGACAGAAGAAAGTTTGAACTGGAAATTACCAAAGAGGGCAATGACATTATTGAAGATATTCATCCTCTTGTAATTGAAAACAGAAAGCAGGCACTTAAAGGACTGAAAGTGGCTGAAGTAAAAACCTTAAAAACACAATTAGAAAAGCTCATAGATAACTGTAAGTAGTATGAAAACAAGGATAACAACTATACTATTAAGCCTGCTTTGCATCTGCCAAGCAAAGACACAAAATTTCACTATTGGGAAATTCGATACAGTCTATTCTTCAATACTGAATCAGAATAGAACAATATTGGTGCATATACCACACAATGGCATACGAAAAAATGTGAAATACCCTGTCATGTATTTGTTAGATGGGGATGCACATTTCACTAAAACTATTGGTATTATTGACCATTTGAGCAGAACTGCCGGAAACGAACTATGTCCTGAAATGATTGTAGTTGCCATTTTTCACCCTAACCGCGAGCGTGATTTAATTCCACCGGTATCAGAAACAGATAAAAGTTCAGATAAGTTTCCCGTGTTTTTAGAAAAAGAACTTATTCCTTACGTAAACAAAAATTATCCAACAGAACCTTATCGTGTTTTGGTTGGTCATTCTTTGGGTGGTTTACGGGTAATTAACACTTTGGTTTATCAACCGCATTTGTTTCAATCATATATAGCGCTAGACCCAAGTTTAGGAATGGTTAAAAACTGGGTTGGCAATGCTAACTTGGCTTTTAACAAACAAAATTACAAGGATCAATCATTATACATTGCTATGGGTATGACCATGCCTAAGGGTATGGATACAGCTATTATTTTTAAAGATACTTCAGGAAGTGCAAGACACATGCGTTGCATTATGTCGTTTGGCAGGAATGCAGAACTAAATAAAGGAAATGGCCTAGCATTTAGTTGGAAATATTATCCTGATGAATCGCACCAAAGTGTTTTTTTTAAAGGCACTTGCGAGGGCTTGGTTAATAATTTTAAGTGGTTTGAAAATCAATATTTATACGATATTTTCAAAACGGAAGTTTCTGCCAGTGCATCTGTAAAGATTATTACTGACTATTATGAAAGACTCTCCACTAAAATGGGTTACACCCTATTAGCTCCAGAACAAGGAACGTCAGAACTGATAGATTATTTAAATTTTAAAAAGTGGTTTGATAAAGCATTGGCCTTTGCTGAACTTAATTATAAAAATTATCCGAATAGCGAGAGGGCGAAAGCACAACTTCAATCAGCAAGATGGAACACAAAAAAAGATATTACATTACTGTATCCGAAAAAATCAGCTCAGGAGCTATGTTCAATTGCTAAATCTGATTTCCAGCAAAAAGAACCTGCTTATAACCTTTCAGAAGATGCTATCAATGCATTTGGTTATGAATTGCTTAATCTGCATAAGTTGAATGATGCCTTGCTCATTTTTAAACTCAATGTTGAATTGTACCCACAATCATATAATGTGTTTGATAGTTACGGTGAGTGTTTGTTAGAATTAGGGAAAGAGCAAGAGGGAATTAACGCATATAACAAATCGCTTGAGCTAAACCCTGATAACACAAATGCCAAAAGAGTATTGGCAAAACTAGCTAAGGATAAAACCTTGAAGTAAATATACAGATTGCTATAAATTATAAAATAAAAACAGCTTAACAGGTAAGTGAAAAATTATACTTTATGAAGAATAAAATCAGTTATTTATTTTTCGTTTTATTGATTTCATCAGTAAGCCAAGCTCAAATCAAATTTGCTATATCAGGCACAGTAAAAGATACTCTGTCAAATGCTGTGCAGGATGGTTTGGTACTTTTGTTTAATAAAGCAGACTCTGCGCTTACGAAAACTGCTTTCATTGAAGGAGGAAAGTTCGGGTTTAAAGAGCTTGTTTCGGGACAATATTTCTTAAAAACAAATTGTATAGGATACATTGATAAAACAATTAAAATAACGGTACCTCAAAATGAGATGATACAAATTGTGTTAAGTAAAAGTTTAAGAGCTTTAAAGGAAGTGCAAGTAAGTGGTTACCGAAAATCGTTTGAGTTTAAAAATGGCAATATAGTTTCAACCATAGAAAATACAGTACTTGCCACCTTACCCGATGTGTTTGAAATACTATCTAAATTACCAACGGTACAAGTAAGCAATGATAGGGAGAATATAAATATTTTAGGAAAAGGTACTCCGGTAATATATATAGATAACCAACGTGTAACAATAAATGAGTTGAGTACCTTAGCAGTGAATGATATTAAAAGTATTGAAGTTATTAATAACCCTTCATCAAAATATGAAGCAGATGGAAGAGTTGTTTTGCAAATTAAACGCAAGATTAATCCATTGAACGGTTATAAAATAGATATAAGTGAGAACGCCTCACAAAAAAGGTATTTTGAGAACAGGGCCAGTATTAATGCCAGTATAAAGCGCAATAAGCTGGAACTAAAATTAAATGCACAATACAATTACATAAACAGATGGGAAGGAATTGAAGGCATTATTTTAACAGATACCGGTTCTTATAAATCTGCATTTAACGGAACATCAATTGGCCCAAGAAAGCAATATTTATTGGGTACAGGTGTATTTTATCAACTTAATAATACTGATTATGTTTCGGTAAATGTTAGTGCTAGAATTCAGGAAGAACCCTTTAATACCCAAACATTAAGCAATGAGAAAAAATTGGCTGGAGAAACGGGCATAGATAATACAGTAAAGGGATTAAGCAAGCGGCCTTTTTACAATGCTAATTTTAACTATTTAAAGGATTTTTCGAAGCATAAAACGCAGTTGTTTGTTGGAGGCCAATGGGGACATTATGAAAGAAACTTGGCAAATGAAATTGCCAATAATATTAACAATATGGGCTTTTTAAATACTGAAAACAGGCTACAAGCTTCTAGCATAAATATTGGTACTGTGAGAATGGATATTGATAAAAGAATACAAAATAAACACACATGGAGCGGAGGTCTGCTATATACCCAAGCCTATGCTTCTACCCAATTTGATATAGATTATTTACAAGCAACCAATAAATATAAAACAGAATACCTGTATAATGAAAATAACCAGGCCGCTTATACGCAGTTGGCGGGTACGGTTAAAAAACTCGATTATCAGATTGGAGTCCGACTTGAAACTACTGATTTAAAAGGCCAGTATGCGGACAGTAGTTATTTATTAATCAATCGTAATTTTTATAACTTCTTTCCAAAAGCCAGCATTACATTTCCGGTAGATAGTTTTTCGAAAATTACGCTGAGTTATGCCCGCAGTATTCGTAGGCCTGATTATGCAAATGCCAATCAAGTAACCAATTATATTACACCATTTTTAGAGTTTTCGAATAATGTAAATATTAACCCGGTAATTACTGACGAAGTCAATATAAATTTTGCTTATAAAAAGATTTCATTAACACTGAACTTGTATAGCAGAACCAATCCTGCTTACCATATTACGAAATACGATTCGGAGCTAAACAAACTCAGAATTATAAACGTTAATCTACAATCAGAAAAGGGGGGAATATTTACTTTAACTGTTCCTTATGAATACAAAAAATTCATTACCACCAATAGTGCATCGCTTATATATAACCGAATAGATGATGAGATAGCCTATTTTAATCAAGCTACTCCTTATGTATATTTTTATTCAAACAATCAGTTTAAACTACCCAAAAGTTTTACCTTAATGATTAATGGCTGGTTTCAAACCAAACGATATGAAGGCATTTTTGAACGAAATATGCAATTTGCTGTAGATGTTTCATTGTCGAAAATAATTAGTAAAAAGCTTACGCTTACCTTAAATGCTTTTGATATTTTTCAATCGCTTAATTATATTGAAACTTATAATGTAAACGGCATTTATGCTAAAACCACCTACTTCGAAAATCTAAGAGAGTTTTCAGTTTCATTGAGATACTCGTTTGGTAAAATACAAAAACAACTGTTTAAAAATAAAGAAGTAAACGAAGGTTCACGTATCAATTAATGAGAAAAAAATTAGCTTTAAGTGTATGTCGTTTTCAAAAGAATTGGTTTGTATAAGTGAAGGATTTACTAAACAGCATTTTTTGCTGTTTACTTAATTGAGAATTAACCAGGTGGTTTAATATATTAGCAATAAGCAAAAGAAGAATTTTATAGGTACTTTAAATATAACTTTTGTGACAAAACACCTTAACTCCTGAAAGGCAGCATTTGCTGAGCCTGACAAATGAAACCATTTACTACTGCAATAAGAGCTTGCAGAAACTAATTTTATAGTTCCACCATTTCCAACTTAAAATCTGCTAAGGTTTTTAGTTTTTGATTGGCTAAATGCCAGTATGGTTCGTTTTGTTTTTCTACCTCCGGAACTACAATACATTTCATTCTTGCAGCTTTAGCTGCTATCATCCCATTAACCGAATCTTCAAAAACCAAACATTCCGTTGGCTCAACTTGTAGCTTTGCGGCTGTAGTTAAAAATACACTGGGGTGGGGCTTACCGTAAGGTTCAAACTCGGCACTTACCAGCAAATCGAAATAATGGCGAATGTTGAGCTTATCAACTACTACGCTTATTAAGCTCATAGCGCTTGATGAAGCCAAAGCTATTTTGTAGTCGTTGGCTTTACAAAGCTTTAAAGTATCAACCACGCCTGGCAATGCCTTTGAGTTATCTGCTATCAATTGCTTAACTGTTTCTAATACATCAGCTTCAACAGCATCAAAGTTTTTTTCGCCCCAGGGTTGGTAGTTATACCAATGCTCAACCACTTCGCTCAGCCTGAAACCCATTACCTGACGCAGTAGTTCATCATCCAGCTGTAAACCTAATTTACCAAAACAAATTTTTTCTGCTATTTTCCAATAAGGTTCAGAGTCAACAAGGAGACCATCCATGTCGAAAATAATTGCTTTAACCATGCTTTTGTTTTAGTAGCCTAACAGTTTAAGCATGCTTTCAGGTGTTTGTTGTTCGGCAAACACTTCGTAGCTTAAAGAGCCATCTTCTTTTTTATCAATAACAATATGTTTGGGTGCCGGAATCAGGCAATGCTGAATACCACCGTAACCGCCTAAGCTTTCCTGGTAAGCACCCGTATGGAAAAAGCCCATTATCAATGGTTCTCCCTCATCGGTTTTAGGCATAAATACCTGGTTGGTGTTGGTATCGCTATTATAAAAATCCTGGCTATCGCAGGTTAAGCCACCTAAGTTTATACGCTGAAACTCGTTTTCCCAGTTGTTAACAGCTAACAGAATAAATTTTTGTCCAATGCCCCAGGTATCGGGCAATGTGGTAATGAAAGAGCTGTCTATCATTAACCATTTTTCTTTGTCGTTTTGTTCTTTTTGACCAATTACTGAATATAAAATGCCTCCGCTTTCGCCTACTGTAAATGAGCCAAACTCGGTAAAAATATTAGGCACTTCAACATTACGGCTGTCGCAAATGGTTTTAATGTAAAACACAATCTGGTCAATCATGTACTCATAATCATATTCTACACCCAACGAGGTATAAATAGGCATTCCTCCTCCAATATCAATGGTGTCTAACTCAGGACAAGCTTGTTTTAAATCGCAGTACACGTGTACCAAACGAGTTAATTCACTCCAGTAGTAAGTGGTATCTTTTATACCTGAGTTTACAAAAAAGTGAACCATTTTTAGCTTAAACAATTCATTGTCGTGAATTTTAGAATGGTATAAGTCAACCACCTTTTTATAGCTCATACCCAGACGAGAGGTGTAAACCGAAAAGTTAGGTTCTTCTTCCGTAGCTATCCTGATACCTAATTTGGTAACGTTAGTAGTTTTGCTGGCTATTAAATCAAACTCTTCCGGGTTGTCCAATACACAAATAAGGTTTTCAAAACCTTTGTTTACCATAGCTGCCATGTTATTGGCATAAGGCTCGTTTTTAAAGCCGTTGCAAATAATGTATTTATCGGTTGCAAATTTTCCTTCTGAGTGAAGCTTGCTTAAAATATCCAGATCAAAAGCCGATGATGTTTCAATATCGACATTGTTTTTTAAAGCTTCGTTTAGTACAAAACTAAAGTGAGAGCTTTTGGTGCAATAACAGTAAAAGTATTTACCTGCGTAATTGTGTTTGGTAATGGCCTTGTTAAAAAGTTCAGTTGCTTTCTGTATCTGGCTCGATATTTTGGGCAAATAACTAAATTTTAAAGGAGTGCCATACTCTTTCACCAATTCCATTAAATCTATCCCATTAAAATGCAAATGGTTGTTTATTACTTCGAATCCGTGGCGAGGAAAAAAGAAAGTTTGATGAATTAAATCGGTATACCTGTTACGAAGTTGTGCTGTCAATGCCTGAAATGTTTTTTAAATTTTAGTGAGGTACAATTTTACATAAACCGAAAGGTTTTTTTGTATGATTTTTTTGTGAATTTTTTTAGCTTATAAATATTTGATACGTGGTAGTAGTATTTGAAAATAATTAGGGTAAATCAAATGCTTTTTCTGCCATTTTTTTAGTGCATCTTTGCGGCCGCATGCATTACGAAAAAATAATTTTAAAAAGTGGTAGAGAACGCTCCTTGTTAAACCGTCATCCGTGGGTGTTTAGCGGAGGTGTTAAGCAAATGCCCAAAGCACCCAATGGCTCCATAGTAGAAGTAAGAACCAATGCCGATGAATTATTGGGCTACGGGTTTTTTGCCCCCAATAGCCAAATTATGTGCAGGTTGTTTGAATTTACCAGCGAACCTGTTTTGATTGACGAACAATACTGGAAAAATAAAATTACCCGTGCTTTTGAGTATCGCAAACAATTTATTGATGCCGGTAGCACTAATATTTACCGTTTAATACATGCCGAAGGCGATTTTTTTCCGGGTATTATTATAGATATTTATAATAATGCAGCCGTTTGCCAGATACTGGTAAAAGGAGTGGAGCTGATAAGCCAATATGTGTTTGAAGCTTTGAATAGCTTGGGCTTTAAGCATATTTACTTAAAAACAAAACAAAGCACTCAGCTTTTAGAAAACGTAACCGATGGTAACCGTTGGGTTAATGATGATAGTTTGCCTATGCCTTTAGTGGGTAAAGAGTATGATGTATTGTTTAATATTGATGTAGAAAAAGGGCAGAAGACGGGATTTTTTATTGACCAGCGTGAAAACCGCAGAATGCTGGGCGAATTAAGTAAAGGAAAAACAGTATTGAATACTTTTAGTTATTCCGGAGGCTTTAGCTTGTTTGCGTTAAAATATGGGGCTACCTGGGTTGACTCGGTTGATAGCAGTAAAGAGGCTATTGAACTGGCTAACCAAAATGTAGCTTTAAACGGATTCAGCAACCATGAAGGTATAGCCGCTGATTGTTTTGATTACCTGAAACAATGCGAAAAAACCTACGATATTATAGTACTTGACCCACCTGCATTTGCTAAGCATTCAAGGGCAGTGGCCAATGCTTCGCGTGGTTACCAGAATTTAAATAAGCTGGGTATTGAAAAGGTTAAGCCTAATGGTTTAATTTTTACCTTTAGTTGCAGCCAGCATATTGATAAAGACTTGTTCCGTAAAATAGTATTCAGTGCCGCTGCCGAGTGTAAACGCAATGTGCGCATTGTACGTCAGTTAAGTCAGCCCGATGATCATCCTATCAATATTTACCATCCGGAAGGAGAGTATTTAAAAGGATTGTTGTTGCATATAGAATAAGCCTGTTCGAATAGAAGATAAAATCTAAATCCAAATGGTTTTTATATTGCAAAATTCGCGCAAGCCAAACTCACCTAATTCTCTGCCAAATCCCGATTTTTTAATACCACCAAAAGGAAAACGCGCATCGCTTTTTACTATTTGGTTGATGTATACCATACCACTTTCTATTTGATTGGCTATGTGTTTGGCGTGCATAATATCGGCACTCCAAATGCTTGCCCCTAAACCAAACTCAGTACCGTTGGCCAGGTCAATGGCTTCCTGTATATCAGTATAAGTATAAAAGCTGATAACAGGACCAAACAACTCTTGTGTATAAGCAGGTGCGTTTGGAGTTATGTTACCTAAAATAGTGGGCGGGTAAAAAAATCCTTTATTAAGTGTTTGTTTTGTTTGATATAATATTTGTGCTCCGGCTTGTACCGATTCATTTACCTGTTGAGCCAATTGCTCCTTTAAATCTTTACGTGCCAGCGGGCCTATATTTATGTTAGCATCGGTAGGGTCGCCTATTTTTAAGGAGTCTATTCTGTTAATTAAGCCTTGCAAGAAAGCATCGGCTATTTGCTGGTGTACTATAAAACGTTTGGCCGATACACAGCTTTGACCGTTATTTTGAAAACGGGCTGCTATCGCATTGTTTAATGTGTTTTCAATATGCGCATCTGCCAATACAATAAAAGGATCGCTGCCACCTAATTCCAATACTGATTTTTTAATATGCTGAGCCGATAATTTAGCCACCTGCGAACCTGCATTTTTGCTACCTGTTAAAGTAGTAGCGGCAATGCGGTCATCTTCAATAATGCTGGCAATTTGTTGTTCTTCAGCAAAAATAGTTTGTATAACACCGTTTTTAAATCCGCTTTGGTTAATTAAATTTTGTAAGGCCAAACTGCTTTTGGGAACATTGGGTGCAGGTTTTATAAGAATACAATTGCCACTCATAATAATAGGTATGGCACTGCGTAATACCTGCCAGTAAGGAAAATTCCACGGAAATATACCCAATACTACACCCAGCGGTTCGTATTTTATTTCAACACTGGCACCTGTTTCCGACTGGCTTAATTTACTTTGTAATATATCGGCACTGCGCGTAGCATAATATTCGCAAAGTCTTACACTTTTTAAAACTTCGGCTTTGGCTTCGGTTTGCAGTTTACCCATTTCCAACGAAGCTATGTGAGCCAGCTCATCGGCATGTTGTTTGAGTAATTCCGCTAAATGCAATACACATTTAGCTCTATGGGCAAAGGTGCTGTTACGCCAAAAAGTAAAAGCTTTTTTAGCGTCTTGTAAATTTTCTTCTAACAACTCGTTTGTTATAAAATCAAACGATTCAATTACCTCTTCGGTAAATGGATTTATACTGATATAGTTTTTCAAAGCGTATAAATGTTTAACAATTAAAGTTTTTCTAAAGCAGCTTTGGCTTTTTGCTGTAAGCTGTTTTTATACTCCGCATTTTTGTATTCAAATACCTTATTAAAATGGGTTTTAGCCAGTTGTTTAAAATTGAGCTTTTCATATATATAACCCAACTGTAAACAGCTATTAGCTGCCATAAATTCATTTTCTTTAAAGTTGGCCTTTACCGTTTGCTCATAAAAATCAATGGCTTTCGACAGTTTATTGCTCTCATGGTAAATGCGCCCCAGCCTATACGTATACTCCACTTTTTCCAATTCCGTTTTAAACTGATGGATGGGTTTATGCAACATAATTTCTTCAGCCTGGCTATAATAACCTCCGTCAAAAAGTAAACGTGCTTTTAGCAAAGTTGTTTCAGGAAAAAAATCAACACCACCATTAGAGGCCAGTTTGTTTTTATTGCCTTTGTTAGAAATGTTGTGTGCAATTTTTGCGTATAACCAATAAGTATTCGTATCACCTTTTAACCAGGCGCACCAAGCCAGCTTGGTATAAGCCTCTTTGTTATCGCTTGCATCCTTATTACTTGCTACAAATTTTTTAAAGTGTTGTACCGCACTTAAGTCTAGCTTGTATAACAGGGCCGAGCCCAGCATCATCTCCATATAAGGAAAAGCAATGTATTCATGGCTTGTTGGCCTGCTTTGCAGTGCTTCAATACAATCGTCAGTATGGTCAGTGGCTTTGGCTGCAAAACCACGGATACAGGCAGCCAGCAAATTTGTTTTATAATCTACAGTATATTTCTCCGTTAGTTTCCAGGTTTCTGTTTTATTTTTCATAAAGTTCAAATAAAACAGCGTGTAAAAGTACTGAGCATTTTTAAGCTCCATGGTAATTTCCTTGTCAGTTTCCGCTTTGTCTACATATTCTTTTAGCAGTTGCAATCCTTGTTTTAAATTACCTTTCATACCCGCTATGCTTACAATCCATTGGTACGATTCAGGAATGGTACCCAATATAGCTTGTAATATACCAATGTCTTTTTTATTGGTAATAAACTGCGGGAATTTTTTTTGGTTTTGCTCCAGTAGTTGGTAGCACGACCTGAAATCCCAGGCAGCCCCTAAATACTCTTCAAACATACCTTTTAAAAAAGCACTTTGTAAGTGTATTTCTGCTTGCCCGTAAAGTTTATATGGGTTAGTGTCATCAACCTTTTTTAAAGCTTCTATGCGTATGGCTTTGTTTTTTTCAAAGGTTTTAAAATCGGTTTCGTTTTGTAAACAGAGTATTTTTAAAAAATCAATGTAGTTTTCAAACAGCTGAATAGCTGCATTATTAGGATTGGTTTTTCTCTCTGCTTCCAGCCATGTTTTTCCGGCATCTAACCGTAACGAAGCTATATTTTTCTGAGCCTCAGTCAGGTTAGGTGTAATCACAAAAGTATTTTTACCCATCAGGCTGCCAAAACTTAAGCATACTGCTATGCAAGCCGAAAGGAAATATACTTTTACGCCTGTTTTAGTCATTAGTGAACAAAGCTTTTAGTTCCGTTGCATCATCTGGTTTCATTTTACCGGCCAATACCAAACGCAACTGGCGTCTGCGTAAAGCACCTTCAAACCTTTTTTGCTCCTCTTCAGTAGTCGGTTTTATACCCGGAACTTTTAACGGAGAACCATTTCTGTCCAAAGCTACAAAGGTGTAGTAAGCTTCATTGCTTTTAAATTTTTCACCACTCGGAATATTCTCCGCATGTACTACAATATGTATTTCCATGGAGGTATTGAACGAACGCGATACTTTGGCTTCTAAAGTAACCACATCGCCTAAACGGATACATTTACCAAAACTCACACTATCAACCGAAGCAGTAACCACTGTTTTGCCACTGTGTTTTTGAGCAGCAATGGCAGCCACTATATCCATCCAATGCAAAAGGCGGCCTCCCATTAAATTATTTAAAGTGTTGGTATCGTTTGGTAAAACCAACTCGTTCATAATGGTGTGGCTGTCTTGTGGTGTTTTAATTATGTCCATTTTGTATCAAATAAATTGAGCGCGCAAGTTAGTAAACAGGGGCTTTATTAAAAATGAATTTATAAATTGAAGAATAAATTATTCAAACGGTATATTTGCGCCCTTAATTAATACATGCACCCGTAGTTCAATGGATAGAATGTCAGATTCCGGTTCTGATGATGGGGGTTCGAATCCCTTCGGGTGCACACAATTTTTGTATAGATGTTGCATGCAACGTCTATACTTTAGTTAACTAAAATATAATAGTTAATACCTTCCAGCCTTTGTTTATTTCCGGTTTTGTTGAGTCGTATATCACTTACATAAATACTTATTTTACCATCACCATTGCTTAACGGAACAATATATTCTTTTAGGCTAATATTGGTATTGGCAGGCTGTTGCTTGCTAATAGCCGCCAAATCAGCTTTCATTTTCTCCATATCAGCTACGTAAACCTTATTTTGGTACTTTACAGATAATGAATCCAAAGGCTCATTATGGTATGATATCAGTGTTTCTTTTTCTACAATATACTTCTCCGCTACATTATAGGGGTAATTGTTTCTCATTATAAGATATTTAGAACCCTTGGTTTGATAGATACTTTCCTGTTGTTTCGTGCTGAAATAAATAGTTGGGTCAACATAGTCAAAGGTTCGCAGGTTTAGTATTCTATTAACCGAGTCAATGGTACTGTATTTATTCATTCGTCCCCCTAATGATTCCGGATTTTTCAAAGCTTCAATTTTGGCTATATCTATTCCAAAAAACGGGTTAATGTCATTTGTGTTATGCGAAGTGATTAAGTAGGAGATAATGGATTGTATTTCATCATTATCCTTTTTGTTGATGGTGTCTTTTATAGGAATAACTTTTTCGCCATCGTACATATTGTTTTTCACCAGTAGCTTTTCTAATCTTTTGTGTTGGCTGATGCGCGAAATAGTAAAACCGTTTAAGGGTCCAAGCACTATTAACAAATGAACCAACGCCAAACTTATTGGAATCAGTTTTATATTGATATTTTTTGAAAAAAGGCCATAAAAAGTAATACCGGCCAACCATAAGCTTAATGCCATTACATAATAACGCTCTTCAGTAATTCCGTACTGGCTGATGCGATAAAATATAGATATAAACAGTAGTACTAAAAGCGGAATAATTGATAAATAGAAATACTTTAAAGTACTTTTTACCCATTTGTTATTATCATCATCTTTAACAGGATAGAGCAGTAAAAAACAGAATAAACCAACTATGGCATAAGCCAATATCAATGACGAGACCCAGCCAACAGGTAAAGAAAACTGTATAAGAATTTTAGCTCCGTAAGCATATAATATACCTAAATAAAGCAAAGCAATCGGCAGTAAAATATACTGCGCAAATATTTTTAATGGATTGGGGTAAGTAATAGTTTCGTTGTATAGGTCATTTTTGGTGGGCACTCCTGCCAAAAATATACACGATTGAAAAAATACAGTACACCACCAGAATATAGAACCAAAAATCCGGTCACTCACATCTAATCCGAAAAGCTCTTTACAGGCTAAAATGGCTCCGGCAATACCTGCAAAAATAGCAACCGAATAAATAGAGGCAATAATAAAGCGGAGGAACAATGATTTATTGAACTCCCAAAAAGAGTCGGTATAATTTCGTTTTAAATAAGCAGCAAATGAAACAGCCAGGTGCGCTATCAATAAATAGGTAAAATTTTTGAGGGTTTGTTGAGTCTCCCATATATTATCAATTGAATGTACACTGATGTAAAGCAGTAAGGGTATAAGCAATGCAATAACATGCTTTAAAATAGTATTGGTTGGTGTTTCTTTCTTTGTTTCAAAAAATAAATAAACAGCAACACTCGAGCTCAAACCAAGTACACAACTTAGTATTATCTTTATTATGATGGGTTCCGGCACCAGCACCAGCACTGTTTTATTAATAACCGCATCAGCAAGCAGGGCTATTAAAAAAGAATAAATTAGAGTAAGGGGGAAGCGAAGGAATACTTTACGCAGTTCGTTAAAGATAAATCTTAAGGAGAAAAATTTATTCATAATTGTAATTTAAGTAATGATAACTACTAATGAAATAAAATAGTATATTAATAGGTAAATATATTACCCTGATGTGTAAAAGCAATACATTGTTTTACAGGCAGAGCTTGTTATAGTATGATAGCGGGTAAATTTATTCCATTGACTTCCGTTTTTGATTTACATCAATGTTTCCTTTTTTTCGTTGATACAAATTTGCGCCATAAAAAATATGAATTACCACATGCCTAAAAAATATTTCAAATACATTAATACCTTATTTGTAGTAACCCCTATGACTCTCATTATGGCCTTTGTTGGTTTAATGAGAAACTATGGTTTTGGTGAAGACTGGTTTCTAAAGTTTTTAAAAGCATGGAGTGTCATGCTTCCTGTAGCTTATGTAGCCGCATTTATTATTATACCGAGAGCCAGAAAATTAGCCGAAAAACTAACCGATTAACATGAGACAACAATTTCAAAACAGTAGCTTATCACTATTTGGCAGTAATGCGCAGGAGCGCGTTAGCAATGCGATTGCACATTTACAAAACGGCAAGGGCATTTTATTGGTTGATGATGAAGACAGGGAGAATGAAGGTGACCTGATTTTTTCGGCCGCAGGTATGACTACTGAGGATATGACAATGATGATACGCTCATGCAGCGGAATAGCCTGTCTATGTATAACGCAAGCCAAAGCCGATAGTCTGAACTTACCTGCTATGGTGGCTGAAAACACAAGCAAATACCAAACACCTTTTACCGTTTCAATCGATGCCAGCGAAGGTATTACAACAGGTGTTTCTGCACAGGATAGAATTACTACTATACAAGCACTTTGTAATCCTGGTGCCAAAGCAAATGATTTGGTAAGGCCGGGACATATGTTTCCTTTAATAGCCCGTGAAAATGGCGTATTGGAAAGAAACGGACATACTGATGGAAGCGTTGATTTAATGTGCTTGGCTGGGCTTGCACCCGAAGCCGTTTTATGCGAGCTAATGAATGAGGATGGTACGATGGCACGCTTACCCGAAGTAATATTATTTGCACAAAAACATGGTTTGATAGTACTATCTATTGAAGATATTATTTATTACCGTAAATATGTGGCAGATTATAAATAAGCATGAAAGAACAATTGAGGCAATACATACAAAAAACAGTGGCTATTACTGAAGAAGAGCTGACTGTTGTAATGTCTTACTTCCATGTTTTAAACGTTGAAAAGAATGAATTATTAGTAGTACAGGGGCAGATTAGTTATCGTATACATTTTGTTTGCAAAGGATGCCTGCGGTTTTTCTTTACCAACGAAGAAGGTCAGGAGGCAACACGCTATATTGCTTTTGAAAATCATTTTGCTACAGCTTTGTGCAGCTTTATTTCTGGTAGTCCGTCAGCCGAGTATTTACAGGCATTGGAGCCTTCCGAAGTATTATACATCAATCAAAAAGATTTTAATTATTTGTTGGACATAATGCCCGTATGGGAAAAATTTTACAGGCATTATTTAGAGAAGGCTTATGTAAATAATACCAATAAGTTAATGACTCTTTTAACGCTCAATGCTACTGAACGCTATAAACAACTACTGGCTCAGAATCCTTTTATAGTAAACAGATTGCCTAATAAAATAGTAGCATCTTATTTAAACATTTCGCAGGAAACTTTAAGCAGGTTAAAATCCAAAGTATAAATAATATCAGTAGAGACGTTGCGTGCAACGTCTCTATTCTTTCACCGGGTTTCATCACCAAAAAAATTTTAAAGAAAAATTTTGCGCAACCGAATAATTGCATATATATTCGCAACCGAACAGTAGCAAATAGTAAAATTATTATATGAGAAGAGACGTATTCCAAGCCATTGCTGATCCGACAAGAAGAGCCATTTTAACCCTTATAGCTTTACAGGCAATGACACCCAATGCACTTGCCGAACATTTTGATACCAGCAGGCAGGCAGTTTCCAAACACATAAAAATATTGACCGAGTGTCAATTGGTAAAACAGGAGCAATCGGGCAGGGAGATATATTATCATTTCAATCCGCAAAAAATGAAAGAAGTGGCTGATTGGTTGGCCCCATTCCAAAAAATGTGGGAAGACCGTTTTGACAGGTTAGACATAGTATTAGATAATTTAAAAAATAAAAAGAAATGAACAGTAGCTTAAAAACAAAGTTTTCTGCTGATAAAGAAAACAAAAGAGTTCATGTACAAAGAACATTTGATTCTTCTGTTAACAATGTATGGGCTGCATGGACAGAAAGTGCCCTGCTTGAACAATGGTGGGCTCCAAAACCTTGGAAGGTCGTTACTAAATCAATGGATTTTAGAGAAGGTGGCTTTTGGTTATATGCCATGCAAGGTCCGGACGGTACCAAAATATGGGCCCGATTTGATTATGGGACCATTGTTCCTTTACAATATTTTACATCGGAAGATACTTTTACTGATGAAAATGGTGTGCCCAACAGCGATATAGCAGGCTCAGACTGGAAAATAACATTTACAGCAACAGGTAACGTAACCAATGTAAACATAGAATTGGTATTTAAAACAGTTACCGATTTAGAAAAGACTATGGAAATGGGTTTTGAAGAAGGATTTAAAATGGCGCTTGATAATTTAGAAGAACTACTTAAAGCACAGTAACAATATGAAAACAAAAATAACAGTTGAACCGGGCAAGCAGGAGCTTTTTATAGAAAGAGAATTTGATGCTCCTAGAGCATTGGTATACGAGGCATTTAGCTCACCAGAGTTACTTTTGCAATGGGTTGGCCCGAGTAATTTATCCATGAAAATAGAAAAGCTGGAAAATAAATCGCATGGTTCATGGCGCTTTATACATACTGATGAGGCAGGAAACATATATGGCTTTAATGGTGTAATACATGAAGTAGAAGAACCGGCCAGGATTATACGCACTTTTGAATTTGAAGGCTTACCTGAAAAAGGACATGTTTCATTGGAATTTTTAACGCTTGAAGAGTTACCAAACAACAGGTGCAAACTACTTATACAATCTATTTTTAAATCAGTAGCCGACCGCGATGGATTGGTACAATCAGGTATGGAAGGTGGCATGAACGAAGGCTTTGATAAACTGGATAAAATCTTTGACCATATTCAATCAAAAAACTAAAATAACAAAATATGAAAAATCAAATTTACCCTTGCTTATGGTTTGACGGACAAGCCAAGACAGCAGCAGATTATTACTGCTCTATTTTTAAAGATTCGAAAATTACAGCCGAAAATCCAATGGTAGTCAACTTTGAAATAAACGGCAGCAAATTTATGGGCTTAAATGGTGGTCCACACTATAAGTTTTCACCCGCTACTTCATTTGTAATACCTTGCGAAACACAAGAGGAAATAGATTACTATTGGGAAAAATTAGGGGAGGGAGGTAAGTATAACCAATGTGGTTGGTTAGATGATCAGTTTGGGGTATCGTGGCAAATTGTACCTAACATTTTAGGGGAATTAATGAGCGACCCGGAAAGAGCACCGCGTGTAGTACAGGCATTTATGCAAATGAAAAAGTTTGACATTGAAACATTGAAAAATGCATAAGCATAAACTTAACTTGCTCTTATAAATGCAGGATTTAACAGCAAAAATATTTATTGAACAACTGTCTCTTTCAAAATCAGAAGCAGCACTTAAAAGTGTGCAACGGTTTTTTAGGGACGAAAATGCCAATAACCAATTTTTGGGTATTAAAATGGCGAACATTTTTGAACAGGCAAAAATGTTCGTTGCAATGCCCTTGCCCGAGATTGAAAAGCTGCTGCAAAGCCAATATTACGAAGCAAGAATGGGGGCAGTTAGCATTATGGATTTTCAGGCACGCAATAAGAAAACTCCTGAAGCACACAAAAAAGATTTGTTTGACTTGTATCTGAGGCGCCATGATTACATCAATAACTGGGATATGGTTGACCGCAGTGCACCTTATGTAGTAGGTGGATATTTGTTTGATAAGCCACGCACTGTCTTATACCAATTGGCACAATCAGAAAATGTATGGGAACGAAGGACAGCAATAGTAAGTACCTATTATTTTATACGTCAAAATGATTTATCAGATACTTTTAAAATTGCATCTATACTGGTAAATGATAAACACGACTTAATACAAAAGGCAGTGGGTAGCTGGATGAGAGAAGCAGGCAAAAAAGATAAATTGGTGCTGATAGAATTTTTAGATACGTATGCTGCTACTATGCCAAGAACAATGCTTCGGTATGCTATTGAAAAGTTAGATAAAAAAGAAAAAGATTATTACCTGAAATTAAATGTTAAGTAAATGGGTTTAGTCAGTAAGCCATTGCATAATTTCAACCCGCCACATCAATACAAACACACCGCCAATACTGAGTAAAGCAGCCAAAATAGAAGGTAGTTTAATTCTCTCTTTACCCAATAAAAAAGCAGTTACAATAACAGAAATAGGTAGGAATGAAAATATAGTTTGTGCAATAGAAACATCCATTAACGAGGCTGCAAATAACGACATGCTTACTCCCGTTACCGGGCCAAATAAAGTTCCGATAATAATGGGTTGAAAGTAGGCTTTATGCGTGCTTATATCTTTAAACTCCTTCCATAAGTTTACTTTAAAAATGCCCATGGCATAAATAAAAGCAGAGGCAACAAACATCCTTATCCATGTGGCATGTAGTGGTGAAATAAATAAACCATTCTCATGGCTTAATACCAATCCTTTTTTTGCAAATACCAGCCCAACACCCTGACAAACCGCTCCCAGTATAGCATATACAATACCACGGCTGATGTGTTTTTGATCAAGAACCTTATCATTGTTATGCGCATTGCTTTTTATAAACCAGGCAATTCCGGCAAGAGAGATAGCCATACCCAATACACCAATTGTGTTGATGTGTTCACCTAACATAAAAACGCCACCAATCAATGCGGCTCCAGGGGCAAATGAATTAAACAAACTGGTACGGCTGCTACCTAATATTTTAAAAGCACTAAAAGCAAAATGGTCACCAATGCTTAAGCCAATAATACCCGAGATGCCAAGCCAAACCCAATGCATAGGCAATGGATGGGTAAATAATTGTGCCAGATTGATTTGTGTAGCAATGCAGGTAATAATACTGAGTAAAATACAGGCATAGAGTAAACGTACCCTGTTTACGGAAACAGGCGCATAACGTTTAGATGCAGTAGTAAAAGAGAAAGTGCCAATTGTCCAGCAGGCTAATGTAATCAGTGCGGCTATAATGCCTGCGGTAGGGCTATTGTGCATGCAAATAATTCAGAACTAAAATCCTCCTTCGGCAGGTTGTGTTTTTACCGGTGACTGAGGTTCGCGTGGCTTGTCTTTTACATTACCTTTTATAGTTAACACAAGGTTGCTATTGCTTGCATTACTTGTTACCGTAATGGTTTTGTTAAAAGTATTACGGTATGAACCTGCACTGTAAGTAACCACTATTTTACTTTTTTGACCGGGCATAATAGGTTCTTTTGGCCAGTTAGGTGCAGTACAGCCGCAACTTGGTTGAACATTGCTTAATATTAAAGGAGCCTTACCTGTATTGGTAAATTCAAAAGTATATTCTACCGGTAAACCATCCCAAACTATACCAAAGTCATGAACAGTTTTAGTAAAAGTAATTTCAGCTTGTGGTGCTTTGGTTTCCTGTGCAAATAAATTGGCAACACCTAAAGAAATGCTTAGTATCAATAAAAATATTTTTTTCATGCGTTTGTGTTTGAATGATTAGCAAATATAAAATTACAGCTATAATTTATGAGTAAAAATTTATTTAAATATTTTTTCCAATTGGTAACTCAGATAAAAGGAGTAAGAGTAATCGAAGATATTGGTGTTTAAGTCAATAACAGGTTCAAAGCGTGCACTCATTTGCAAGGCATCAAAAATAGTTTTGTTATAGATAAGCCGTGGGATAAATAACAAACGTTTCGATTCAAAACGACTTGGTACATCAATACTCTGACTTTGGTATATGGCTGTGCCTCTTGGTGACAGGTAATTCATACCATAAAAATAACTAAGCACTGCATTAAATCCATGGTATTGATAGGTGAAGTTGCTATAAAATGCATCGCCTTTTTCAAACGGCCAAAGCCCAGATGAACTGGTCTCACTGTAAAATAATTTATAAAAATCAATACTGATGTTCTCGTTTTTTCGGAGGTCGTAACCCAATTTAGCACCAACCGCGCAGTTTAGCTGCATGGTTAATGGGTTAATAGTATCCTTGTCTATTTGCCCCCCGGCATGACTAATCATACCCTGCCCGATAAGCGTACATTTAAATTTATTGAGTTGCGGAGTTACCAAACGCATGTAATTTAAACCGGCAGTAAATTTTTCTTTGTGAGGTGAATTACGTTCAATAAATTTTTCCCAGTTAATCCAGGTATCAAAAAAAGTTTGATTGCTTCTGTATTTTAACTGAAATCCATTTTCAACCCGGTGCTCAATAACCCTTGCAATATCAAACATGGGTTCAATAATGCGGTGCGATGCAGCACCTTCTAAAGTACCGAAAAGCATTTGAAAATTATGGAAGTTTGTTTTTAAGGTAAAGGTGGGTAAAAGCTGCGTGTAAACTTCGTCCCCACCAAAATCGTTCCGGGCAAAAATGCCACCCTGTATTTTAAAGTGTTTGTTAACCTGATAGCTTACAGATGGATTAACCTGATAGCCGAATAAAGTTCTGCCTAGTTCAATCCTGTTAAAATACTCCGTGTTACGCATGTAGTTTAGTACGTTTATATTAAACCCTGCTTTGCCACTATCCGTTTCATTTATATTAATGTTTTGGGTTAATACACTATTGTCAATTTGAGCAAAAGCATATTGTTTGCAACACACCAATAGCAATAAACCTATTAGCCTGACTTTCATTTTATTCATTCTGTCGGTAAAACTAATAAAATAAATGAAAGCAGGCAAAGGCCTAATGATTAAAAAATATAACCGATACTTTATGTGTAACAAGCCACTCTTTGTGATGAATTAAGTCCGATAAACGAATATTACCTTTAATAGCTATATTGTCTTCAAACAAGTAAATATCCTTTTCAGTTATAAAAGAAAAAGGTAGGTTGATAGCATGATTAAACCGAATATATACAGAAACAAGCTGTGTAGTATCGTACTTAATAAAACGGGAAGCTTTAATGGGCTTTGGTATATAGGCCTGTTGTATTTTGTTTAATGAAGCTTGTTGATTGAAAGCATGGTTTAAGGTTAATTCTGTTTTTTGTAAAACGGCCGTTGTGCCAATTGCTTTCAAAAACTGCGGAGCTGCATAAGCTATGAGTTTTCCCTGTATATTAACCGAAGCGTGTGCTACCGGCTGAATAGTTAGGTTGTGCTGTTTAGCAAAATCAATATCATTGGGCGTAATGAAATGGTTGGCATAACAAAATAGTTCATCGGGTTCAACCCTTACACCAAATGCATGTATGTTTATAAGTACCAGTTCAGTCAATGTATGTAAGTCAGCATTATCCTGAACAATATCAATATCGTTAAATTTTTTAGTTAGCATAGTTGTAATTATTAAGTGGTATCTCTTTTAAATTGAGGTAAGTATAAATTATACTTAACAGCTAAAAAGCGTATAGTAAAAATGAGTGCAATAGAAATACTTGTATTAATATTGCTGTTAATGTGTAAAGAAGCCATTGATAAGTAGCAGGTAGCACCTGCCAGACAAGCGGATGCATAAATGGTTTTTTGAAAAAGTACAGGAATTTCATTGGTTAATACATCCCTGATAACTCCACCCATTACTGCCGAAAACATACCCATAATGGCTGCTATTACAGGGTTTACATTAAACTGTAAAGCCTTTTCAACACCCAATATGGTAAACATGGCAATCCCTAAAGTATCAAACAGAAAGAAAGTTCTTCGTAGTTTAATCAATACAGGATAGGCCAGACTGGTAAAAACCACCCCCAGAATAATAGCGTAGATATAGTTTACATCCCTGATCCATGATAGCGGAAATGAACCCAGCATCATATCGCGTAAGCTACCGCCACCAATAGAAGTAACAAAACCAATAAAACTAACACCAAGCCAGTCAGGTTTTGATTTTTCGTTAGCGCTTAAAGCACCCGAAATGGCAAAAAAGGCAGTACCGGCCAGTTCTAAAATATAAATAAAATCCATAGTTATAATTAGTTTAATTGATGCGTTTGATTAATACCTAACATACAATAATGCGGGTGAGGTTTTCCGTTTTTAAGCGAAACAAAAACAAATGTAGCATTACATATAGTTTCTACTAATCCCTGCTGATTTTCCTTGCTTACATGCACATAAATCTCAATTGAACTTCTGCCCAGCTTTTTTACCACCGCTTCCAGTTCTATAATATCGCCAAGTTGCGCTGCTTTTTTAAAATCAACCTTGTCTAAACTGGCCGTAACTGCTCCATCACAATCAGTTCCGTACAATAACCTGCGTGTAGCTTTTACAGCAGTTAAATCCATCTCGGCAAGTACCTTGCCTCCAAATAAGCTGCCTGCATAGTTTAAGTCTTCCGGGAAAACAATAAAAGAGTGAGTGGTTCTAATGTCGCTTACCACTTTTATGTTGGGTGTTTTTACTTCATCTGTCATATGGTGTATTGGTTTTTAATGGTTGTTTTAATATTAATTTTGATAAAACAAAAAAGCCTTCCCGAGTTTGCGGGAAGGCTTTTTTGCGTATTTGTTATTTCTAAACTCATAACATTAACTCATATCTTCTCCCTGCAGTGAATGCATGCAACGACACATCACGGTATGATTTAAAGTTTGACGTTTATAGTTATTTAATTTCATTGGGTATTTGGTAATATTTGGATTAAAAATAAAAAAGCCCCTTAGAATTTCTAAGAGGCTCTGCATTTATATCATATTATTTAAAACTATAACATAAAAGCAACAAGCCTCTCATTGGAGTGCTTCATACGCATTTTACATACAGTTTTAGTTAAATTCATTTTGCTTTTTTTAATGGTGCAATGATAGATTCTTTTAAATCATAAATGCAAATTATTCGCAGGGGGAAACCGACGAAAGTTTACGCCACA
>CAYTWI010000016.1:0-44108 GCA_964442045.1 uncultured Bifidobacterium sp. | reverse complement strand
AGATAAAATTTACAACATCAAAAATTATCTAGGTAAAACCTATTTGGGTAATAAAACTTTGGCGTATCACAGTAGTTTTGGTTGTCCATTCACCTGCTCGTTTTGTGCGGTAGTACCTATTTATAATGCAAAATGGAAAGGAAAATCAGCACAGGGTGTATACAATGACATTAAATATATAAAAGATACTTGGGGCGCTGATTCTGTTGAATTTCATGACAATAATTTTTTTGTGTCTGAAAAAAGAGTAATTGAATTTTCTAATTTAATAAAAAGTGAAAATATTGTTTGGTGGGGCGAAGGTCGTATTGATACCATTAATAAATATAAGGACTCAACATTGGCTTTAATGCGTGAAGCAGGATGTAAAATGATATTTTTTGGTGCCGAAACGGGTAATGATGAAGTATTGAAAAAAATGGATAAAGGAGGAACGCAAACAGGAAAACAAATTGCAGAATTTGCAGCCAGAATGAAAAGGTTTGATATTGTTCCTGAATATTCATTTGTTTTAGGAACACCTGCTGATACGCCTGAAGAAGTAATGAAGCAAATAGATTTTGATATAGCTTTTATTAAACAAATTAAAGAGGTAAATCCCGCAACCGAAATTATTATTTATGTTTATAGTCCCGTGCCGACAGAAGGGTCTGATATGTATGAAAAAGTATTGGCAAGTGGTTTTAGATTTCCTCAAAAACTAGAAGATTGGTTGGATGATATATGGGAAAATTTTGATTTGCGCAAAAATCCTTTAACACCTTGGTTAACGCCAGCAATGATAGATAAAATCAAAACTTTTGAAACGGTACTCAATAGTTATTACCCTACTGCTACCGATATTAGAATGAAACCATATCAACGAAATATTATAAAGGCATTATCAGGTTTTAGATATAAAAGTGGTATTTACCACTATCCTTATGAGTTAAAGTTATTACAAAAATTATGGCGATACAGGCAGCCTGAAGTACAAGGTTTTTAATGAAGAAGATAATTAAAAAATGTGTCCAGTATTCTTACGCTCCGTTTATTTTATGGTACACTAAAGCAGATAGGTTTTATACTAACAAAGGATTGAAAATACTAATTAAGAAAGGAGTCTTTCACCCTGGTTTTTTTTTCAGTACAAAATTACTTCTTTCCGTATTAACCCACTTTGAAGTTAAGCAGTCAAACCTATTAGAGTTAGGTGCCGGAAGCGGTCTTATTTCTTTTTATTGTGCCAAAAATGGTGCAAATGTTACCGCTACAGATATAAATCCGACTGCTATTGCAGGACTTGAAGAAAACAAAAAAAATCTGGGTATAAATATTACAATTATTAAAAGTGACCTCTTTAATGCTATACCATTGCAAGTATTTGATTATATTGTTATAAATCCGCCTTATTACCCTAAGAACCCTAATAATGATGAAGAAAAAGCATGGTTCTGTGGAGTGAATTTTGAATATTTTGAAAAACTCTTTAACCAATTGGGAGCCTACATTAATATAAAAACCAATGTTTTTGTATCGTTATCTGAAGATTGTGATATTCAGAAAATTACCAGCATTGCAAACAAGAACAATTTTCATCTAAAAGAATATCTAAATAAAATGACACTTTGGGAGCGAAATTATATATACAAAGTTGTGTCAAGATAACATTTAATACTATTTTCGGATTTTGATGAATATTGCTTCTTCTACTATATCGTTTACTCAGCTGCATAGCAAAATTATAAAAACACTTATCTATTTTGATGTGTTTAGCTATCCCATTACATTCAAAGAACTGTTGGATTTTATGCAGACACCAATAGCTGATGAAGAATTGTTGGAAAAAGGTTTAGACGATTTATGTGAGCAACAGTTAGTTTTTAATTTAGATGGTTATTATACACTGCAAAACAATAAAGAATTAGTAAGAAGAAGGCTGGTTGGAAATAAACATGCACAAACGTTTGTAAAAAGAGCTTTAAAAAACGCTAAACTAATAGGGTCGTTTCCATACATACGTGGTGTAGGTATTTCAGGCTCTTTATCTAAAGGTTATATGGACGAAAGCGGTGATGTTGACTTTTTTATTATTACAGAACCAGAACGATTATGGATAGCAAGAACACTGTTGATACTATATAAAAAAATATTTTTGTTAAATAGTAGAAAGTTCTTTTGTGTCAATTATTTTATAGATACCAATCACTTAGAAATTCCAGATAAGAATATATTTACGGCTACCGAAATACTAACATTAATTCCAGCCTACAACCATAATATATTTAAAATTTTTATGGAGCAAAATAGTTGGACAAGAAAACATTTACCTAATAAATTACCCATCAAAACAATTAATGAAAACAACCATAAACCTATTATAAAAGAAATAGTAGAAACATTATTAAACAATCAATTGGGAAGTTATATTGATGCTTTGTTTATGAAGCTAACATTAAAAAAATGGAGAAAAAAATTTAAACATATAGAAGAAACCGATTTTGAACTTGCAATGAGAAGTAGGAAATATGTTTCCAAACATCATCCTCAAGGATTCCAACAAAGAGTGCTCTCTGGAATTGATAAACGAAGCAAAGCATTTGAAACAGCAAACAATCTTAAATTAAGCTAGGAATCAAATGGCAGATATTTTAATTACACATTCGTATTTTTTACGCTTCGATCCAAAGCAATGGAAGGCTCAGCAACCCTATCCACCTTTAGCTACATTATTTGCTTCAGCAGTTTTGTTGAAGGAAAATTATAATTTAACTTTTCATGATATGATGTTTGCCCAAAAGGCAAATGAAATAGAAAAGATAATAGTGGCAAATAGCCCTAAATATTTGGTTATATACGATGATGGTTTTAACTATTTAACCAAAATGTGTTTAACCAATATGCGCGATGCAGCATTTGAAATGGCAAGTATTGCAAAAAAGTATGGATGTAAAGTAATTGTTTCAAGCTCCGACTCAACAGACCATAGCGAAGATTATTTAAATGCAAACTTCGATTTTGTAATAGTTGGCGAAGCAGAACAAACGTTGAGTGAGTTGATAAAGGCATTGAATAATAACGAAAGTAATTTTAGTGCAATTCATGGATTACGTTATAAAAATAGCAATACCATTGTTACAACAAATAAAAGAGAAAATATAAAAGATCTTGACCTGCTGCCAATGCCCGCATGGCAATTATTAGATATAGCACCTTATAAAAAAGCATGGATGTTAAGTAAAGGATTTTTCTCCATCAATGTAGCAACGACAAGAGGATGTCCTTATAAGTGTAATTGGTGTGCTAAACCTATTTATGGTAATAGGTATAATTCACGTTCACCACAACATGTGGTCAATGAGTTATTGTATTTAAAGACACACTTCAACTTTGACCATATTTGGTTTTGCGATGATATATTTGGTTTAAAACCCAATTGGGTTTCAGAGTTTGCTAATTTGGTACAACAATATAAATTGGAGTTAACATATAAAATTCAATCACGCGTTGATTTGCTGTTAGAGGAAAGTTTAGCTACCAATAAAAAAGAAACACAAATAGAAGCATTGGCCAGGTCTGGTTGCGATGAAGTATGGGTAGGAGCAGAGAGTGGTTCGCAAAAAATATTGGATGCAATGGATAAAGGAACCAAAATTGAGCAAATAGCAAAAGCCACTCAATTAATGAAACAACATAATATAAAACCTTGTTTCTTTTTACAGTTTGGTTACCTCAACGAAACCTATGATGATATAAAACTCACCCTGAAAATGTTATTTGAATTAATGCCACATGATATAGGTATTTCCGTTTCCTATCCATTGCCAGGTACCCAATTTTACAACACGGTAAAGGAACAAATGAAAGGTAAAACCAATTGGACTGATTCAGATGAATTAGCTATTATGTTTAATGCAACTTACCCAGCCTCTTTTTATAAAAAATTACAACGCTTTGTCCATTATAAGTTTAGGCAAAAGCAAGCCTTTTTTGCTTTCAAGAAGAGAAAGAGAATACGTGAAATATTTAGTTTATCATATAGAATTCCTCAAACATTTATAGCATCATGGAGCATTAAGAAGTATGTTAACTAAAACCCCGTTTGATCATATAGCAACTACTTACGACCTTGATTTTAGTGAAACCCAGATTGGCAAATTGCAACGTGAGCGAGTAAGAAAATTAGTAAGTCCTTTTTTAAAACAAAACAATCAACTGCAAATACTGGAGCTAAATTGTGGCACTGGAAGAGATGCCAGATGGATGGCTACGTTTAACCATACAGTAATAGCAACCGATGCCTCTGCTAAAATGATTGATTTGGCAAAACAACAAAACGAAAACAATGAGAATCCAATGTTTTTGCAGATGACTTTTAACCAAATACAAACCGATTCGTTTGGTAAAAAGTTTGATGTTGTCTTTTCTAATTTTGCGGGATTAAATTGTGCAAGCAAAACAGAGTTAGTGCAGTTAAATAACCAACTTAAAAAAATGCTTAATAGTAATGGAAGATTGTATTTTGTGTTACTAGGTAAATACAGTTGGCTCGAAAAACTTTTCTTCTTTGCAAAAGGTGATAAAACAAAAATAAATAGACGTTTATATTTGGACGAAGCAAAACTTGCACCGGGTGTATTTGTTAAAACATGGTGTTATTCAAGTCGTGAAATAGCCCAAATATTTAGCCATTTTAAAGTGGTTAAGCAAAAACCAATTGGATTATTCATTCCGCCATCTTATTTAGAGTCATTGCTAAAAAAAAATAAACTAATTTTACCTATTATTAAATTATTGGAAAAAGCTTTTGGAAACATAAGTTTTTTAGCCAATTATGGTGACCATATTTTTATAGAACTGAGAGAATGAAGGTACTACTTACACACGGATACTTTATACACGAAGACCCCAAAGAGCAGGAGATAATGCGTCCATATGTACCATTGGGCATACTATACATTTCAGCCTTTCTGGAAAAAAATAATTATGCAAACGAAATTTTTGATTCAACGTTTTCATCATTCGAAAAACTAAAAGCATACCTCTTAGATTTTAAACCAGATGCTATTGGCATATACACCAATTTAATGACCAAGTTAAATGTATTGAAAATAATAGAATACATTAAAACAACCGATGAAATAAAACATTGCAAAGTAATATTAGGTGGCCCAGAAGTCACCAACCATATACCTAACTTTTTAAAACATGGAGCCGACTATATAGTAATTGGCGAAGGTGAACAAACCATGCTTGAGTTGGTTACTTTAATTGATAAGCAAGATACAAATCCTGATACCATTCAGGGTATAGCCTATTTAAACAATGGTGAACTATGCAAAACCGAAGCAAGGGTTAAGATGAAAGATTTAGAAGATTTGCCTTTACCTAATCGCAAGAAAGTAAATCTGCAACTATACTTTGATGCTTGGAAACAAAAGCACGGAACCAGTGCCATATCAATCAATACACAACGAGGTTGCCCTTACTCATGCAAGTGGTGTAGCAGGGCAGTATACGGGCAAAGCTACAGACGCAGAAGTGCCAAATCAGTGGCTAACGAAATAGCATGGATACAGGAAAACTACCAGGTAGATTCCGTTTGGTTTGTTGATGATGTATTTACCGTAAGCCATAAATGGCTGGAAGAATTTACAGAAGAGATAACCAGCAGGAATATAAACATGCCCTTTGAATGCATTACCCGGGCAGATAGAATGAGCGAAGCCGTTATTTTAAATTTAAAGAAAAGCGGGTGCTTCAGGGTTTGGATTGGTGCAGAAAGCGGCTCACAAAAAATAATAGATTTAATGGACAGACGTGTAGAAGTTGGGCAGGTGCGTAGCATGATACAATTGGCTCAATCACACGGTATACAGGCAGGCACCTTTATAATGGTTGGTTACCCGGGCGAAACCGAAGAAGATATTTACGAAACAGTACACCATTTAAAAGTATCAAACCCTGATATATTTACTATAACAGTAGCTTACCCTATTAAAGGTACACCGCTTTATACTGAAGTGGAGAATAACTTTATAGCCGATTTACCCTGGGAAACATCAACCGATAGAGATATTGATTTTAAACGTACCTATAAACGTAAATATTACGACTACGCAGTAAGGATGATTATAAACGATGTAAACGCATTTAAAGCAAAGAAAAGTGGTTTGTTAATGCGTTTCTCCAAGCTAAAGCTAAAGTCAGTAGTGGCTAAAGGAGCCATGTGGGCTTATAAGTTTGCTTAGCATTAAATTAATACTACACATATTAGCATTTCTTCTTATTACATTTTATAACTTAATAATATATGTATTATTTAAGTCGGTTCAAGCTACACTTTATTTTAAAGAAAATTAATGAATATTCATTTTTATGAAAATAGCAGGGAAATTGAAACTCATCTTTTGGAGCTTGGAAACCACCTTTCGGTAACTAACACCCCAAGTATTATGAAGAGAATAGCTAAACCTATAGTTTTGGTTTTGTATTAGGCCAACATACAAGCAGAAACCGAAAAGCTTTGATAGAGTAGGTAAACTAAAACACAAACTAATATGAAAAAGTTATTCAATTCTAAAACAAATTCAAAACTAAACCACAAAGTTTTGGCAGCCCTGGCATTAATGCTTGCAGGCTCGTCAGTAATGGCGCAAAACACTTCTTTTGATAACAATGCTATTCCCATTGGAGGTGTTCAGAGTTGTGCTTTCGGACGCCAGTCCCTTTTTAATAACAACGGAACCGACAATACAGCCAGTGGCTTTATGTCACTTTGGACCAACAATATTGGTAACAATAACGTTGGTTTCGGCTCAAACTCGTTATTCAATAACAAAAATGGAAACGACAATACTGCCATAGGTACGTTTGCATTGTATAACAATGTAGATGACGATAATACTGCTGTTGGCTCGTTTGCTGCTTATAACAACACTTCAGCCAATAGAATTACTGCCATAGGGAAAGAAGCCTTATATAACAATACTACCGTATCAGGCCTCACGGCCGTAGGTTACCATTCACTTTATTCCAATACCACCGGTTACGAAAATACCGCTCTTGGCTACAATAGTTTAAATGCCAATACCATTGGATGGCGTAATACTGCTTTGGGTCATATGGCTATGAATGCCAATACCAGCGGTTTTGAGAATACTGCAGTAGGGGAGTGGGCTTTGTTAAGCAATACCAGTGGAAATGATAATACAGCCGTGGGTATATGGTCTTTATTTTCTAATACAACAGGTTTGTATAATGCAGCTATTGGTTATGGTTCATTAGCTTATAATACTACTGGTTATTATAATGCAGCTATGGGTACAGTGGCCTTAATGAATAATACCACAGGTTATTATAATGCAGCTGTTGGAGTTGGATCTATGGCTACGAATACAGTTGGTTATTGTAACTCAACACTTGGTTATAATTCAGACGTAAGTAACAATAATTTAAATAATGCAACTGCAATAGGATGTGGGGCAGTTGTTAATGCCAGCAATAAAGTACGACTTGGGAATGCTGCAGTAACAGTTGTAGAAGGCCCTGTGGCATACACTATTTCTGACGGACGATTTAAAACCAGTGTTAAAGAAGAAGTTAAAGGGCTTGATTTCATTACCAAACTTCGTCCGGTTGTTTACAATTTTGAGTGCAAAAAGTACGAAGAATTTTTAACTAAAGATATGCCCGATAGCATCAGAAAAAGCCACATGAACGTAGATTTTGGCCCCGGAACATCTATCCGTCAAAGTGGTTTTATTGCCCAAGAAGTGGAGCAAGCTGCTAAAGCAGTTGGTTACGATTTTAATGGTGTACATAAACCAACTACTGATAACGATAACTATAGCTTAGCTTACGGACAATTTGTAGTGCCTTTGGTAAAAGCAGTGCAAGAACAACAAGCACAAATTGAATCGCAAAAACAACAAATTGAAGAGTTAAAAGCTTTAGTTGCCGGATTAACAGGTAAAGAAATGGGTAGTAAAGCTGCAGCTGTTACAGGTACTACTTCAAACGTTTCTTTAAGCGATAAAAACGTAATTGTTTTAAACCAAAATGTACCAAATCCATTTGCTGAAAGCACCGTTATTACTTACAGTGTACCTAACACTTTCCAAAAAGCACAAATTGTTTTCACTACTGCCGAAGGAAAAGTAATCAGAACACATGAAATAACAGAAAAAGGAAAAGGCCAGTTAAACATTTTTGCTGACGATTTAACTTCAGGTACCTACGTATATACTTTGGTAGTTGATGGTAAATCAGTAGAAACTAAAAAAATGGTAAAACAATAAAAAATAACCCAGGAATATTTTTAGTATATAAAGTTTAGTGCATAAAAAAAGCCCGATTCGTTCGGGCTTTTTTATTGTTATAATAATAGCAGTGTTATTGTTTCTATCAACCAACGACTGCCAACTAAACTATAAATCAAATTTAATACCTTGTGCTAATGGTAATTCCTTACCATAGTTAATGGTATTGGTTTGTCTGCGCATATAAGCTTTCCAGCTATCGCTTCCACTTTCGCGGCCACCACCGGTTTCCTTTTCACCTCCAAAAGCGCCACCAATTTCAGCACCACTTGTTCCAATGTTTACATTGGCTATACCACAGTCGCTACCCCAATGCGCTAAAAAAGCTTCCGCTTCCTGTAAGTTATCAGTAAACACACTTGAGCTTAAACCTTGTTTTACACCATTCTGCATGTCAATAGCCTCGTCAAAGTCAGCATATTTCATAATGTAAAGAATAGGAGCAAACGTTTCGTGTTGAACTATTTTAAAGCTGTTTTTAGCTTCGCAGATAGTTGGTTTTACATAACAACCACTTTCGTAACCTTCACCTTGCATTACCTCAGCACCACAAAGTATATTACCACCTTCCGCTTTTACTTGTTCTATAGCATGTAAATAAGCATCAACAGCAGCTTTGTCAATCAATGGTCCAACAAGGTTACCCGTTAACGGATTACCAATGGTTAATTGTTTGTAAGCATTTACTAATTTATCTTTTACTTTTTCGTAAATACTTTCGTGTATAATTAATCTGCGTGTAGTAGTACAACGTTGTCCCGCTGTTCCTACTGCACCAAATACCACGCCAACCATAGCTAAATCCAGGTTAGCATTAGGTGTTAATATAATGGCATTGTTGCCACCCAGCTCCAATAAAGCTTTTCCAAAACGTTGTGCTACGGTCGCTCCAACTATACGGCCCATGCGTGTTGAACCCGTTGCAGAAACCAAAGGAACACGTTCATCTTTACTCATTAATTCACCTACTCTGTAATCGCCATTTACCAAACAGAAAATTCCTTCAGGTAAATTGTTTTCTTTTAAAACTTTAGCCATTAATAATTGGCAGGCAATAGCCGAAAGAGGTGTTTTTTCAGAAGGTTTCCATACGCAAACATCACCACAAACAGCAGCCAACATACTATTCCAGCTCCAAACAGCTACAGGGAAGTTAAAAGCCGAAATAATACCAACTACACCAAGTGGATGGTATTGCTCATACATTCTGTGGTTCGGGCGTTCACTGTGCATGGTTGAGCCCGTTAACTGACGGCTTAAACCTACTGCAAAGTCACATATGTCAATCATTTCCTGTACTTCACCTAAACCCTCCTGCAAGCTTTTACCCATTTCGTAACTTACCAACTCGCCAAGCGGTTGTTTGAATTCACGTAGTAAGTTTCCGTATTGGCGTACAATTTCGCCACGCTTAGGGGCAGGCATTTTGCGCCATGTTTTAAAAGCTTCCTCAGCAGTGCTGATAACTTTGTTGTATTCAGCTTCCGTAGTTAACTTTACTTTGCCGATTAATTTACCATCAACCGGTGAGTATATTTCTTTTACTTCAGCTTTTGCATCAGCAAAATGATTTTGCCCTGTTGAAGTTCCTTCGTTTATTTCTTTTAAGTTTAACTCTTTTAAAAAATCAAGAGAAAATGTTTGTGTTGCGCTCATTATTGTATTTAAAATTGTTTGAATTGCGGCTGTTTCTAAAATAGCCGCGGCAAATGTATTACTTAGTTTGTTTACAACTTGAAATTTTTAATAATTTTTACGGGATTCATGGCATTTAAATTCAATAAGAAACTAACCCTTTCAAACGGATTTTCTAAGCCACCGTTGTTTTTCCAACTGTCTGTTACGTTTTGCGAGGCAAAAAGAGGTACATAAATTTCGAAAATATTCTTAGCCAAACTAACATAAATACCACCCACCATTGAAAACTGGGTTTCGTAAGTAGTAGTACCTGTTTGTGGGGCAAAGGTAAATACTTCACCATACGAACAGTCAGCATACACTCCAATAGGTAATTTATACGGGAAAGGAAGTGTTATATTAGCTGCAGTTAACCAGGTTTTACTATTGCCTAAACTTACAAAGTTCCTGAAACCTGCGTCCCTGCTGATAATCTGGCGGGCCAAAACACTTTGTTGTTGGTTTTGTTCAGCTCTGCCAAACATCGCTTCATCATAAAAATAATCGTTAGCACCATTTGTCCCACCCAATTGAAAATAAGTGCGGGTTAAGTTCCATTCAGTTTTAGCCGTACTTTCAGCATTTAAAAAAGTTCCAGCAAAAAGGCGTATATATGCTTTTTTCTTACCTGTATTATAAGCAATACCCTGATTAATTTCGGCTGTTAAACGGCTATAAGTATAATCAGCAGTTCCTACCTGTAAGTTAGCCTTAATAGCAGTTGGGTAAGTAGCCAGCTTATGGTTCAATTTATAGGTTGCATCAAAGGCCGAAATACTTTGGTTATCCCAATTAGCAAAATAACCACTAGCTCTTTTATTTTCCAAAACACTTACATGTCGAACACTTACTGAGTTTTCAAATAAACTCCTGGCATTAGCCTGTTTAAAATCTATTTCAATACCCGGTGCAAATTTCTCATAAGTAGTTTCCACAAAACCATCAGTAGGTAATAAGCCTTGCGTAGCAAAACGCGAAGTATTAAGGCATATTTTTATTCTTCTGAATAAAGTGCTGCTTGGGTAAATATTTTTAGCTATGCTGAAATAACCATTAATATCATTGCTGGTAAAGCTGTATAAAGGGGTTAAGTTCCATTCTGTTTTTTGTGCCGGGAAAATATCGTTGTTAATAAACAAGCCTAACATGTTACCATTATAGTTATTCCAGGCATAAAGTGGAATACAGAAAATCTGGTGTTTGTTGTTGTTTTCCAATGCAGGTAAAAAACGTACGGTATACTTGTTTTTCCAGCCATTGTTTTTCCTATACAATTCAATTGACGACAGGTTATTATCAAGCACCAGATTATGCATAATGCTGTCTTTAGCTAACAACGGATTTAAATCAAAAGTTTTTTTGCCCACAAAACCCTCATATTGCACTGTTCTTATAGGTTTGTTGTGGTAGTTAAGCGATGTTAAGCTAAAAGGAACATTCAACCCGCTTACATTTTTTACAACCACCTGGTTATTTTTAACCCGGCTTATTTTATAATCCATTTTTTTATCAGTAGCCAGAACTTCATTAAAAAACCAGCTTAAATCCTTGCCCGTAAAGCTTTCAGCATGGCTTTTAAAATCGTTTGGTAGCGGGTGTTTAAATTTCCATTTTTGATAGTAAGCACGCATCATGTCATCAAACAGTTTATCACCCAGATAATTTTGAAGCATGTAAAAAGTAATTGGGTTTTTTGAATAAATAATAGCACCATAATTCAAGTCAGTATATTGCACAGAGTTTAAATTACCCGGCTGGTCTTGGTTGTTTCTGGCTGAATAATTATAGAGTAATCTTAGCTGCCCGAAATCTTCAAAGTCAGCATTAAAAACATCCTTCAACAAGTTTTTTTGAGGAACAGGCGATAAGGCTGCTTCTTTATCGTTTTTCTCTTTGCTGCACCTGCTTTCATAATAGGTGTTTATACTTTCATCCATCCATGGGTAAGCACGTTCATTGCTACCTAAAATACCATAAAACCAATTATGCCCTACCTCATGAATAATAGTAGTTCTGTCAATGCCTCCGCAATTGGTAATTGTCGGGTATTCCATACCTCCTCCTGCTTTAAGAGGTGTAATAACAACCTGTACCAGGCTATATGGATATTCACCTACATGTTCCGAATAATATTTTATGGCTTCATTCGTGTATTCAATCCCTTTATCATTTACTTTTTTTGCAAACAACCAGGTATCAACTTTTTTACCGCTGGCCAGCGTTACCGAACCTTTTTTTACATTGAATTTTTTGCTGCAAAACCAGGCAAAATCATGCACGCTATCTTGTAAATAACGCAAGGTTTTAGTTTCATTACTGGTAATAATGTTTTCAGTTAAAATTTCTTCTTTGCTGCGTGCCAGTAAAAAAGCTTTTTCGTCCTCATTTTGTAAGTTACCGGTAGCAGCAACTATGTAGTTCTTAGGAACTGTAATGCTTACATCAAAGCTGCCAAATTCACTGTAAAACTCACCTTGGTCCAAATAAGGAATAGGGTTCCATCCGTTTACATCATATACCGCTGGTTTAGGAAACCATTGCGTAATACAATACAATTGATCCTCATGCCCCATGCGGCTGTATACATTAGGTAATAACACATAAAAAGGTGTGCTTATGGTAATTTTTTCGCCCGGTTTTAAAACATCATTTAACGTTAACAAAGCAATATCTACCTCATTGGTTAATTTCCAGTTTACAGCCCTATTGTTTACAGCAAAATTTAAACTGTCAATACGGCCTTGTTCTTCCGGTTTTGCAAAATAAAAATCCGTTTTACCATTCTCTAAATGTTGTTTGGCAAAAGCAGTATTACGGCTGCTATAAGCATTGGGCCAAACGTGCATATAAATTTCTTTTATTTCATCAGGTGAGTTGTTGGTGTACACCATGCTGACATTGCCTTGTAAGGCATTGGTATTATCGTTTAGCTTAACAGAAATGGTGTAGGCTACGTGTTGTTGCCAGTTACTTTGGTTTAACTGCAGCGGCTTGTTTTGAGCGCTTAAAAGGTGCCATGTGAATAGCAGGGATACAAATAAAGAAAATCTTTTCATTAATCAATATGGTTTGTTTTTAACAAGTGTTCAAATATTTATAAAATATCTGACCTTAAAAAGACCATTTAAATAATATATGAAGTTATATTTGTAAAACCAATTTAGAATATGCGTATGACGGATGGTGATGATTTTTTAAGTGAAGATGTTAGCAGTGACGTGCAACGATATGAAAAAATGCTTCGCAATAAGACCAATGAGTATTTCGATACAGAAGCATTAGAGGAAATAATTGACTACTATATTCAACGAAATAAGTTAAAAAAAGCTTTTGCAGCAGTTGCTTTTGCCCAAAATTTATATGAAACCCACAGCGAGTTTATTTTGCAAAAGGCAGAAATTTATATGCTGGGCGAAAAGTTTGATAAGGCAATAGATCAACTGGAAAAAGTAGAAAGCTACGAACCCTTTAATGCAGAGTTACATTTGCTGAAGGGCGAAGCCTATTTGAATTTAGGACAGTTTGATGATGCGGAGAATAGCTTTTACAAGGCATTGCAGCATACCGATGAAAGGTTGGATATGTTGTTTGAGATAGCCTATGTTTACGAAGATTCCGACATGTATGGCAAGGCAATAGAGTACTTTTCCATTTTAATTGATGAGTTTCCCGAAATAGAGCAATCCTATTACGAAATAGGCCATTGCTTTGACCAGTTAGGTGATTATGATAAAGCCGCTTATTACTACAATATATTGATAGATAGCGACCCCTATAATACAACAGCCTGGTACAACTTAGGTATAGTATACTATAAGCAGGAAAACTTTGAGAAAGCCTTGGAAGCATACGAGTTTTGCTTAGCTATAGACGAAGATTTTTTAGCTGCAAAATTCAATAAAGCCAATGTTTTGGTGGAGTTGGAGCGTTACGAAGAAGCCATAGTAGAATACAAAAGTGCCATTGAAGAAGATGGTGCTGATAGTGTAACCTACTGCAATTTAGGTGGCTGTTACGAGCGCATGGATAAAAACGAAGAAGCGCGCGAAAACTACAAAAGAGCTACCCAGTTAAACCCCAATATAGCCGAGGCTTGGTTTGGTATGGGATTAACCTACGAAAAAGAAAATAAATACAAAGAGTCGTTACCCTTTTACCAGCGTGCAGTGTTGTTAGAACCAGATAATACAGAGTATTTATTAGTATTGGGCGAAATGCAATACCGTTTGAACCAGATAGAGGAGTGCGAAGAAACTTATGCTAAATTAGTAGAGTTGGATGCCACCATGATAGAGGCTTGGTTAGACTGGAGTTTTGTTAAATACAGTAAAGGTTTAATACAAGAAGCGGTAGATATGATGATGGAAGCATTAAAAATAAACTACGATTGCCACCAATACCATTATCGTTTGGTTTGTTATTTATACGATTTAGGCCAGATAGAAGAAGCCAAAAAACATCTGGAAATAGGTTTGCTTTTAAACTTTGACGATTATTTTCTAATCTATGAAATAACACCACGTTTGGCTAATGCTGCTGCTTTAACCGAAATTATTGAAAGCTACCGCAACAACTAATTCGATTCACAGAAAAGGCCATCATTATGATGGCCTTTTTATTTATCCGTTCAATATCATTATTCCGACTTATTGATTACATCCCAGCTATGGTCGCCTAATAGTTTTACACTGGCTACATATTTACCGGCCGTTCTGCTATTTCCCCATTCAGCCGGGCCAATAAGCGAAAGGTTATAGTAATTATCTCTTTCGTATAAATGATATACCTGACCAATAACAGGTACAAACTTTAAATTGCTTTCATAAATGCGTTCCGAAATTTTGAGCCTGGCTTCAATTTCGCGTACCTGACTCATAATTAAATCAGCTTGTTTTTTCAATAAAGCTATTTCTTGGTTGGCATAGTGGTGCATAGCCTCTACAGCATTGGCTTTTATTTTGTTTTTATCTTCAGGTCTAATAACTGGCGAGCCAATACTCAAAGGTATAGGCGATAAGCTTGCCGGGCCTGAATAATATTCTTCCGAAGGAGTTTCTGTGGTCATATAACTGGCGTCAATATAGTATAAAGCAAAAAAAAGAAATTTTGTTTTATATAACTGCATATAAAATTGCAATTACAAAAACTAAATCACAATATAAAAGTTTAATATTGTAGCGTTTTATGAATGTACAAGTAACTATTGACGATAATTCCGGCTTTTGCTTTGGAGTAGTATTCGCTATTTCCATGGCAGAAGAAATATTAGATACAGAGGGCAAATTATATTGCCTTGGTGATATAGTTCATAACGATGAAGAAGTGGCGAGGTTAAAAGCAAAAGGCTTGCAGATTATTGACCACGAGCAACTCAAAAATATTACCCACGAAAAAGTATTAATAAGGGCACATGGCGAACCACCCGAAACCTATAAGCTGGCTATGGATAACCATATTGAATTAATAGATGCAAGCTGCCCGGTAGTTCTAAAACTACAAAACAGGGTGCGCGAAGCTTATAACGATAATGAGCCTATACTTATATATGGTAAACACGGCCATGCGGAGGTAAAAGGCTTGGTAGGGCAAACCAACGGAGAAGCCATAGTAGTAGAAACCTTTGACGAATTAGAAAAACACGATTTACCCAAAAAATTGCAGTTGTTTAGTCAGACTACGAAGCGGACTAAAAACCTGTATAAGCTCAAAGCAACATTAGAAGAAAAAGGCATTGAAGTTGATTTTAACGATACCCTTTGCCGTCAGGTAAGTAACCGCGATGTACAATTGCCTGCTTTTGTAAAAAAATTCGATAAAGTAATTTTTGTAGCAGGTTTAAAATCATCAAACGGAAAAGTACTGTACGATGTATGTAAAGAAAACAATCCCAATACCTATTTTGTAAGCAGTAAAACCGAAGTAAAACCAGAGTGGTTTACCGAAGGCGATTCTATTGGCATTTGCGGGGCTACTTCAACCCCTCAATGGCAAATGGAAGAAGTAAAAGAAACCATATTATCATTTTAGAAAATAAACTAATGAAAACAATAATTATTACCTCAGCCATATTATTAGTTGGCGCATTTGTGTTTTATAGTTTTAAAAACCGTAAAGCAGTAAATACAGTAAAAGGAAAAAGTTTTTACGACCTCAAAATTCAATCGCTTGATGGAAAAACAACCATTGATTTAAGCCAGTTTAAAGGCAAAAAAGTATTGTGTGTAAATGTAGCCAGCAAGTGTGGTTATACCCCGCAATATGAGGGTTTGCAAAAGCTATATGATGCCCATAAAGACAAACTGGTTATTATAGGTTTTCCATGTAATCAGTTTATGGCACAAGAGTCAGGAACATCAGAAGAGATAGCTACATTTTGTAAAAAGAACTATGGTGTTACTTTTCCTTTAACCGAAAAGATAGATGTAAAAGGCCCAACCCAACACCCCGTTTACCAATGGTTAACCAATAAAGAAAACAATGGAGTAAGAGATGTAGAAGTAAAATGGAACTTTGGTAAGTTTTTAATTGATGAAAGCGGCAAATTTGTGGAGTATTTTCCCAGCAAAACGGAGCCCTTAAGCGAAGAAATTGCACAATATTTAAAATAATTGACAACTCATTCAATAAAAAGCCGGAATCAAATTTCTATATTTGGTTTCGGCTTTTTTATGCTCCAATACTTAGTACAATTAATCTATCCCAATTTATGTATTTGCTGTCAAAATCATTTGGTAGCCAGCGAGCAGTTTGTATGTACCACCTGCCTGTTAGAGTTACCCGAAACCAATTTTCATTTAGTGAATAATAATCCGGTAGAAAAAACCTTTTGGGGCAGGGTAAAAATAGAAAGAGGCATTTCATTATTGTTTTATAAAAAAGGAGGAAAAACAGCCAAATTATTGTATGCCTTAAAATACCACGACAATCCTGAAATAGCTACTTTTTTAGGCAGGTATTACGGTACAAAAATTAAAAAGTTTTGTAAAGAAAATAATATAACGGCAGTAGCTGCTATTCCATTACATAAAGCCAAACTCCGCATGCGTGGTTATAACCAAAGCGCCATGTTAGCCAAAGGTTTGGCAGAAACATTACAAATAGCGGATTTAAGTCCTTGTTTAGTGCGCAATAAATTTACCGAAACACAAACCAAAAAGTCGAGAATAGAACGCAGTGATAACGTAAGTCAGGTGTTTGAAGTAGCCGATGAAAAGGCATTTGAAGGCAAACATATTTTATTGATAGACGATGTAATAACTACCGGAGCTACCATTGAAAGTTGTGCCAATGAGTTACTGCAAATTAAAGGCTTACAAATAAGTGTGGCAGGCTTGGCCTTTGCCCATCATGGCATATAGTATTATTTCAATAATTAAATTAGTATGTTCGCTCCGAATAATCAAATATACCTTTACTCAATATACCTTGCCTTGGAACAAAAACTATGCATAATTAATTTAACGCATGGAATGAAACAAGTATATTAAGAAACTAGAACTTTTACGCATTATCAAAAAAATATTCATTATTTAATTAAACTAAAATGATAAAACCTAAAACCATTAAAACTCCTCTAATCGGTAATTTAACAGTTCAAATTATTATCGCTATGATATTGGGGGCAATCTTGGGCATTGTTATTCATACTCATTATGACATTGATTTTGCCAAAACTTTTAGTGGTTATATAAAAATGTTAGCAACCGTTTTTATAAGATTAGTGCAAATGATTATTTCACCCTTGGTATTTACCACATTGGTAGTTGGCATTGCAAAATTTGGTGATATAAAAGCAGTAGGAAGAATAGGAGCCAAGGCGATGGGATGGTTTTTTACAGCATCTTTCATCTCCCTGTTAATTGGTATGTTTTGGGTAAATATTTTACAACCAGGAAATGGATTAAACCTTTCCAATATTGATATAACCAGTGCAAAGGATGTAACAGAAAAAACCCATAGTTTCTCCGCTCAAAATTTTATCGAACACATTATTCCAAAAAGTATTGTAGAAGCTATGGCATACAATGAAATTCTTCAAATTGTAATTTTTGCCATATTCTTTGGTCTTGCAGCAGCGTCAATTGGCGAACATGCGAAACCCGTAATCAACGCTTTGGATAAAACATCGCATATAATTTTGAAAATGGTTAATTATGTAATGTATTTTGCTCCCATTGGTGTATTTGGCGCTATTGCAGGTGTTTTTGCTATACGTGATTTGAATGAATTATTGTTGACATATGCCAAATTTTTCGGGTCGTTTCTTGTAGGAATTTCTACACTATGGGTTTTCTTATTATTAATCGGTTTTGTTTTTCTACGTTATAAAATGAAAACATTACTGAAACATATATTTTCACCCATAATGATTGCATTTGGAACCACCAGTTCTGAAGCTGTTTTTCCTAAATTGACAGAAGAATTAGAACGGTTTGGCATAAAAGACAAAATAGTTTCATTTATGTTGCCATTGGGCTACTCATTTAACCTTGATGGAAGTATGATGTATATGACATTTGCCAGTATATTTATAGCACAAGCTTATGGAATACCACTCGATTTACCAACTCAACTAACCATGCTTTTTGTATTGATGCTTACAAGTAAAGGCATAGCAGGTGTTCCAAGGGCAAGTTTAGTGGTAGTGGCAGCCACTTGTGGTATGTTTAATATTCCTATTGAAGGTATTGCGCTTATTTTACCCATTGATCATTTTTGTGATATGTTTAGAAGTGCCACCAATGTTTTAGGAAATGCATTGGCAACGAGTGTCGTGGCTAAGTGGGAAAAAGAAGTATAAAGAAGATTAGAAAGAAACAGATATGTCGAAAGAAAAATTTTATTCATTAAGAGAGAAATATGCCAATAGTGAACGTAGGTTTTTGGCGGGTAAACGAAACAGAAGACGCGATTTTTTATTTAGTTTAAAAGTAATGTGGGAGTTTTTGAAAGGGTTTAATGCTTTTAAAAATATAGGCCCTTGTATAACAGTATTTGGAAGCGCCCGTTTTGATGAAAACAATAAGTGGTATAAAAAAACGGTAGAAATCGGAGGTAGAATTTCAGAATTAGGTTTAACAGTACTGTCGGGCGGAGGGCCTGGTATAATGGAAGCTGCCAACAGAGGTGCATTTGAAAAAAAGGGCAGAAGTGTAGGTTGCAATATAGTATTGCCCTTTGAACAACACTTAAACCCTTATGTAGACTACTCCGTAACTATTCGTTACTTTTTTGTACGTAAAGTATTTTTGATTAAATATAGCTACGGATTTGTGGTAATGCCTGGTGGTATGGGTACTTTAGATGAATTATTTGAAGCTCTTACTTTAATACAAACAGGCAAAATAGAAGGATTTCCCGTAGTGCTTTTTGGTACAGAGTATTGGAAAAAAATGATAGAGTTTTTAGATGTAATGGTAACAGAAAAAACTATTTCACCTAACGATTTAAATCTGTTGCTGGTAACCGATTCCGTTGACGAAACTATTGAGCATTTAAAGAAACACACCATTCAGAAGTTCCACTTAAAAAAGGAAAGACGTAAAAAACCACGTGGCTGGGCCAGCGATTTTATATTTGGGCACAAATTAGTTCCTTAAACTTGTTTTGTTTTAGTTTGGGCACCGTAATGTGTGCCCAAACCAAAAACAACATGATTGCTATTATTATATGAATAGCCATATTTACTGCATTCATAAGCAAGCATCCATTTATTAATTCTTTACTGAGGTACTTTACCGTAGATAGTTTTTGTAGTTTTTAAATTACAATGGAACGTAAGAAAGGTAAAGGAAAGAAAAGATAACCTTTTCATGGTTTTGTTTTGAACAGATACAACTGTTTTCGAGATAAGATTTTTCATTTTTGTTTGTTTAAAATAATGTGAAAGTAATTTTTAAAAGTGCTTGATTTTGTAGCTACTAAAATTTTTGCAAAGCAAAAAAATATATTTATTTGTATATTTTCAATAGGAAAACTACTCTTTTTTAGTAGGGTAAACACTCTTTTTTCTTAAAATATACATTATTAAACTGGTGTTTGTAGTATAAAAGCTATCCGTGTCTTCTACAAAAAAAATAGGCAATCAAAAAATCATTCACTTATATTCGCCCTCCCTTTAAAAAAGTACTATGTCAGATAATAAAATTATATTCTCTATGGCAGGCGTGAGTAAAACTCACCCGCCACAAAAACAAGTTTTAAAAAATATTTACCTGTCGTTTTTCTATGGCGCTAAAATTGGCGTATTAGGTTTAAACGGCTCAGGTAAATCAAGCTTACTAAAAATTATAGCAGGTATTGATAAAAGTTTCCAGGGCGAAGTAGTTTTTGATAAGGATTATAAAATTGGGTTTTTAGAACAAGAGCCTACTTTAGATGAGACCAAAACAGTATTGGAATGTGTGAAAGAAGGCGTTAAACCCATTACTGATTTATTGGAAGAGTTTGAAGAAATCAACAATAAACTGGCCGATCCGAATTTAGATGGAGATGAGATGATGAAAATTTTGGACAGACAAGCCGTAGTTATGGAATTGTTAGACCAAAACGATGCATGGGAGTTAGACACTAAATTAGAAAAAGCAATGGATGCGTTGCGTTGCCCTGAGCCTGACCAAATGGTAAAGGTACTTTCAGGTGGTGAACGCAGACGTGTGGCTTTATGCCGCTTGTTGTTAAGCAATCCCGATATTTTATTACTTGATGAGCCAACCAATCACTTGGATGCGGAGAGTGTTGACTGGTTAGAGCAATATTTGAAAAACTTCCCGGGTACCGTTATAGCTGTAACCCATGACAGGTATTTCTTAGATAACGTAGCCGGTTGGATTTTAGAGTTAGACAGGGGGGAAGGTATTCCGTGGAAAGGAAATTACAGCAGTTGGTTAGAGCAAAAAGCCAATCGTTTAAAAGCTGAAGAGAAAGCAGAAGGCAAACGAGCCAAAGCGTTGGAGCGAGAGTTAGATTGGGTACGCCAGGGAGCTAAAGGCCGCCAAACAAAACAAAAAGCACGTTTGAATGCCTACGACAGAATGTTAAGCGAAGACCAAAAGGAAAAAGAACAAACATTGGAGTTGTTTATTCCTCCCGGTCCGCGTTTGGGCGATGTAGTTATTGAAGCGCAAGGCGTGAGTAAATCATACGGTAATAAACTATTGTATGAGAATTTAAATTTCAGTTTACCTAAAGGCGGTGTAGTGGGTATTATAGGCCCGAATGGGGTTGGTAAAACTACCTTATTTCGCATGATGATGGGCTTGGAACAACCTGATAGTGGTACCTTTAAAGTAGGAGAAACAGTTAAAACGGCTTATGTAGACCAAAGCCATAAAGATTTGTTACCAGATAAAACCGTATTTGAAGTAATAAGCGGTGGAACAGAAACCATAGTAGTAGGTACACAACAGGTAAATGCAAGGGCTTACGTATCCAAATTTAATTTTGGTGGTAGCGATCAGGGTAAAAAAGTGGGTGTGCTTTCAGGTGGAGAGCGTAACCGCGTGCATTTAGCCATAACTTTAAAAGAAGGTGGTAACGTATTGTTATTAGATGAGCCTACCAACGATATAGACGTAAACACATTACGTGCTTTAGAGGAAGCCATTGAAAACTTTGCAGGTTGTGTAGTAGTTATTTCCCATGACAGGTGGTTTATTAACCGTATTGCAACCCATATTTTAGCATTTGAAGGAAACTCGCAAGTGTATTTCTTTGAGGGCGATTACAGTGCTTACGAGGAAAACAAAAAACAACGTTTAGGTGATTCAGCACCACATAGAGTACGATTTAAAAATATTAATTAATTACTCAATCATTAAAGATAGTCCTATAACTATCGGAAATAAACCACAAACAAAAAGAGGCTGTTTTAACAGCCTCTTTTTGTTTGTGTTAATGTATGTTGAGCGGAGTCGAAACATACACTTGCATTAATGTATAATAATTAGCTTTTGCGGTAACAAGCCATTCGTATTTTTAGCCATAATGCTATACACACCGGCTGGTAAATCGTTTGTATAAATAGTATTGGTTTGATGAGCCTGCACCTCAAAAGTATATACCGTTTGCCCTATTTGATTAACAATATAATAGGTGTCGCTTGTATTGCTGTTTATTTCAAATTGTCCTTTGTTAGGATTTGGAAATAAGCGTAGGTATTGACCTGTTATTTCGTTTACACCATTGTTTATAAACGGAATAGAATCAGTATAGTTTTTACAGTTGTTACTGTCAATAGCAATGGCATAATAAGTCCCATTCACTGTTGCATAAATAGAAGATGTATTTATACCATTAAGCAATGCACCATTGTTATACCATTGGTAGCTTTTACCAATAGCCGGTTGCACAGCAAGTGTATTGCCATTTTGAGTTAACGTAACGGGTTTTAAAGCAAATACCTTAACTACCACTTTTACAGGTTTACTAATAGCCGGCCCCGAACTTTGGGTAACATAAATTATAGTATCTGCTGTTAAATTAAGCGTTAAAGTATTACCGCCTTGTTGTATAAGACTATTGGTTAATGAGTCGCTGTACCAGGCCAGGTTATTACCAACAGCATTGATAATTTTGGGTGTATTGTCATTGCAAAAGTTTGTATTGCCTATTGTCGGACCAGCAATAGCAAAGTTTTTCAATATATATGCATCACCTTCACCTACAACCGAAACATTGTTTCCATCAATTTGGTTGGTAGTGGTAACCTGAAAATTACCACCTACATACCAGTTGCCCTTTTTATCTATAGCCAAATCCAGCGCGTAGGTCCAATCTTTCTGCCCCAATGTTTTAATCCAATCAGTGTTCCCATCTTTGTCTACACTCATCAGTAATGAGTAGCGTTTGTTGCTTACACCATCACCTCCTGTTGAGCCGCCAAAGCCAAATGAAAAGCTGTAATCAGCTATAACGCCTATTTTTCCATTGGCTAAAAATTGTAGCGAATTACCTGATGAATAAATGGTATTAGAACGTTTGGCCCAGCCTAAACTTCCATCTTTATTGTATGATGCCATAAAGAAATTCTCTTTGTTATTATCATTACTTAAAACCGTATTCTCAATTTTTATCGGCTCATAAAACTCACCTACAATAACAACCTGGTGGTTATCGGAAACTGCCAGGTCCCATACATGCTGACTCCCTGTTAAAACACCATTTAAATAAATACCTTTAGCCCATTTATAATTACCCGATTTACTAAAACTGGCAGTAATTATACGGGCATCTTTTATAGTGTCATTGGCTATATAAACGCTATTGTCAGAGTTGGTATAAACATATACCAAACTATCTTTTAAAGTAATTTTACCTATACGAGAACTAAGGCTATTGCTACCAATGGGAATAACCATTTTACCTGTTAAGTTTGAATCAAGCTTAGCTATGTACATACCCGTTCCATTTAAATGTGGCATAGCAGGCAAGCCATCTAAACTAAAATTATATTGGCTGAACGAACCCCCAATCCATACATTCAAGTCACTGTCAATTTCAACATTTGATAAACGAGCATTTGTTGTTTGAATAGTTTTTTTAATAGCAACTGTACCGTTAGGATTAATTTTGAAAAGTGTACCGGGTTTTTCAATAGCCATATAAACAAAACCAAGCCTATCGCAAGCCAATCCACTTACCTGGTCAATGCCTGCAGGCACATCAACATTAAGGGCCCAAACAAACTGACCGGCTTCAGTAAATTTAACTACAAAATAATTATAGGACCCGCTTGAGTTTATTTTGGTTAAAGTAGTATCACCTATAGTCATGTTTGCAGCCATTCGTCCTGCTGCATATACATTGTTTGAGTCATCAGTGGCTATCCTGTCTAAATAGTCAAATTTGGTGGAGCCAAATGTTTTAAGCCAGGTATTTTGTGCTTGTAAGGAGTAGCTACTAATGAAAAGTAAAACGATGAATGAGATTATTTTTTTCATACGTGCCATGTTTTATTACAAGTATAGCTGCTTACAACCAATTAAATGTTGAAAACAGTTAATTTTACAAATGATAATTTGTTATAGTCAGTAAAATCTTCTTTCTTTTACTTGCTTACTTTTTGGTAGTAACTTCTCTTATTGGTTACTACTTGAATAGTATATATGCCGCTTGTTAAATTACTTAAATTGATTTCATTATTTAAGTTTTCTATGATTAGTGTTTTTCCGCTCATGTCCAAAATAGATACATTCTCAACTCTTTCATTTTCTTCCATACATTTAATGTGTAACAAATTCTGTAATGGTATAGGGAATAAGTAAATTGTTATTGGAGATACTTGTGTTTGTATACCAAACGAATTTGAGTATGTAGTAGTTCCGTCATAATCCACTTGCTTAATTCTATAATAAGTAAAATCTTTCGTTAGGCCTGTATTATCAATAAATCGGTATTTACTTATTTTTTGGTTGTTTCCATTACCGCTTACTTTACCCAATACTATCCAGTTTTTATAATCATCTAATTTTTCTATTTCAAAATAACTGTTGTTTATTTCGAAAGCAGTTTCCCAATCAATATTAATTTGGCCATTATCTATTTCAGTGGCTGTAGTCTTGATAAATTTAACCGGTAATGGATTTACACTTTGGTCGCCCCCAACACCAAATTCCCAATTATTGGTACTCATGCCTGTTCTTGATAAAACAGGAGCAGTATTACTGCCAGTATTACTTTGTGATACTCCCGGATTTGACCAACTGAGAGCTGTTCTACATATCATTCTGAGTTGGGTATAATCACTAATACTGGTAAAAGAAGTTGGTGTTATTGTTGCTTTAAATTGTCCTCCCACAATACCAGAGTTAGTAATACGCCAATAACCGTCAATACTGGCTGTTGATATAAAAATAGGTATTTCAAATAAAGGTAAACCTGTTGTTCCCGGATTACTACTAATAAACTCTGCAGTAATGCTGCCTCCATTAGTCGGAGCGGTTGTATATTCAATAACTATAGGACGGTAATAACTATTTGTTCCAACAGGAAATAATCCATTTATACTGGTATTTGTACTTGGAGAAAACCATCTTTTAAAGGGTCCGAAAATAGTTCCTGAAGTTCTTGTCAAAGTTCCAGGATTACTGGCACTGGTACCCAATGTTAACAGCATTCCATTGGTGTTAATATTGGTTGTCATGGATAATGAGTTACGCACGTTAATTACATTATTCATGATTTTATTGGAATTAATAACTTGTAAATTATAATAATTTCCTGTTGCTAAAAGTTGGGTAGTACTATTGCCATAGTAGAGTGCAGTACTTCCGTCTTCCCAAAAAGTTTTATTTGCACTTAAATTCCCTTGTACTGAAACAGTAACACCATTTTTTACAATCATGCTATCTAAGCTAACGCTAACGGAAGAAGGGATATTTAAATTAAATGAATTAATGCTATCTCCAATTATAATAGCAGTATTAGTTCCAGACACGGTCCAATTTGCACTGAATGAAGGTGCTGCATTGTTTTTTATAAAATAAGTAGCATTGTTGGAATTAAAACTAGTGGGTGGTGTGCCTGTTCCGTCAGTATTGCTACCCCACGTACTTAAATTATTTAGGTCTCCGCTTATTTTATTATAAAAAACAGGATTGTTAGCGGTTGTTTGATTTCCACTGAGTACTGAAGAAGTAAGGTAATTAGCAAATCCACTGGTTCCATTATATTCTAGCACAGTAAAAAAATAATTAGTGTTTGTATTAAGTCCTGTTAAAATAAAAGTAGAACCCGTGTCATTGTATACAATATAATTTCCGTTACCTAAGTGTGCTCCATTTTGAAAAATACTGTTGGACAAATAAGGTATCCCATCGGTGGGCAATGCATTAGTTGAGCTGGCTTGTTTACATATTACTAGTCTTCTTGTCCCGTTTCCTTTATTAAAAGTAATACGCATGGAATTATTGGTAATATTTGTAAACAATAAGTTGCTTGCAGCTAAACCGGGCTCTGCATAAGTTAATTGATTTTTTAATATAGAAATTGAAGTACCATTGTTATTAGATACAATAATATCAGTTTTGCCATCCAAGTCTAAGTCTTTAGCTACAACATTAAGTGGGGAAGAGCCAACTGCAAAATTAACGGCTGATCCTAATGAACCAGAGCTAATGGTTCCGGCTGTAGCAGTATTTTGAAATACAGAAACCCCATTAGCAATATTGGTATTGGTTACAACATCCATTTTATTATCACCATTAAAATCAGCAGCAGCAATTCCTTGCGGGCCATTTCCAGAACTAAATGTGGTAGCTGTAGTAAAGTTTACGGTCGCCACCACACACAAATTTCTGTACACACCAATATTGTTACTAGAGTAATTACCACAAATCAGTTCGGGTTTTGTATCGCCATCTATATCAGCAAAGGCAATACCATGTGGAATTGTTCCTGTTGTTCTGGAATAAAAACTTGAATTAAAAGATATGCCGCTTGTAGAATTATTTAAAAACAGATAAATGGAATTAGAAACGTAATTAGTAAATCCTATGTCAGGCTTTGTGTCCCCGTCATAATCAGCAGCGGTTACAATAGCAATATTTCCTCCTGAAGCTCCATTTAAAGTTGTACTTAATGTAAAACTTATGGAGCCAATACCAGTACTAGTATTTCGTAGTACCGAAATGGTATTGCTGGTATAATTTGCTGTGGCAATATCTTTTTTACCGTCTCCATCAAAGTCGGCTACAGCTATTGAGCCTACTACAGCTCCGGTCGCAAAAGTATTTGCACTACCAAACGAAATATTGGTTGTTGTTGTGTTTTTGTAAACTTGTATAGCACTTGATGATAATCCTATAACTACATCATTAAGACCATCATTGTCAAAGTCGGCAATAACTGCACATTGTGCATTGTTATTGGTTCCGGTGGCAAAATCTAAGCGGGTTGCAAATGAAGATGTGCTAATATTTCCAACAGTTGAAATATTCTTATAGACTGAAAAGGAAAATGCACCTACATTAGGCAGAACAATATCTATTTTCCCGTCATTATCTAAGTCTCCAGCATCTATCCTTCCAACATTTAAATTAGCTGAAGGTAGATTAACTGCTGTTGCAAATGAAGAAGTGTTTATTGTTTGTGCACGCGAGAATAATTGTATTACGGCAAGTAGTATTACTAAGTAGTTTTTTTTCATGCTTTATTTTGTATTATCAAACATAATCATTTGACTTAAAATTGGGCTAAAAAAAAACAAACATCCTTTTACAATGAAAACGATGTTTGTTTTAAATACTTTTTATAATATATTGAGATTACGCCATCACATTTTCATGCAACATTACCTTAACTGTTTTGGCAATTGATTTGGCATCGAAACCGCATTCAACATACAATTCCGGTTGCTCGCCATGTTCAGTTATTTTATCGGGCATTCCTAACATTTTAACTTGTGCCTGGTAATTATTGGCAGCCATAAATTCCAATATAGCACTTCCTGCTCCACCTACTATTGTTCCATCTTCTACCGTTATTACTTTGCTGTATTTACTAAATACTTCGTGTAACATTTCTTCATCAATAGGTTTAACAAAACGCAAATCGTAATGTGCTGCTTTAATATTTTCATCAGCCAGTTTTTCAATAGCATCGCCTGCTAAATTACCTGCTGTTCCAAATGATACAATGGCTATATCTTGTCCATCTCTTAATTTACGTCCTTTACCAATAGTTAATTCCTGTAATGGTTTTTTCCAATCAGGCATTACGCCATTACCTCTCGGATAACGGATAGAGAACGGGCCAGCATTTTTATCCAACGAAGCAGTATACATTAAGTTGCGCAGTTCTTCTTCGTTCATAGGTGCTGATACAACCATATTAGGTACACAACGCATATACGGAATATCAATCATGCCATGGTGTGTTTGTCCGTCAGCACCGGCTAAACCAGCTCTGTCCATACAAAATACAACATGCAGATTTTGTAAAGCTACATCATGTACTACCTGATCGTATGCACGTTGCATAAACGATGAGTAAATATTACAAAAAGGAACTAAACCCTGTGTGGCTAATCCTGCTGAAAATGTTACAGCGTGTTGTTCGGCTATACCCACATCAAAAGCCCTGTCAGGCATGGCTTTCATCATAATATTTAATGAAGAGCCTGAAGGCATAGCAGGCGTAATACCCACTATTTTTTTATTGGCTTCGGCTAGTTCAACCAAAGTGTGTCCGAATACATCCTGATATTTTGGAGGCTGCGGTTTATCTGTAACGGTTTTAAAAATTTCACCTGTTACTTTATCAAACAAACCCGGTGCATGCCATTTGGTTTGGTCTTTTTCAGCTAACGCATAGCCTTTACCTTTTACAGTAACACAATGCAACAATTTAGGTCCCGGTATTTTCTTTAAATCTTCTAATACCTTCACCAAATGGTTTACATCATGCCCATCTACCGGGCCAAAATACCTGAATCGTAATGATTCAAATAAATTGCTTTGGCGCAATAAGCCTGATTTTAAAGTATCGTGTATTTTAGTAATTACATCACTCGAAAATTTACCGACTTTATCCAGCTTATTCAAAGCCTTCCATACATCATCTTTAAATTTATTATAGGTTGGCGAGGTTGTAATGTCAGTTAAGTACTCTTTTAAAGCACCAACATTAGGGTCAATGCTCATGCAGTTATCATTTAAAATAACAATGATATTGCTGTTTTCAACCCCTGCATGGTTTAAGCCTTCAAAGGCTAAACCTGCGGTCATGGCTCCGTCTCCAATAACTGCAATATGTTGTCTGTCCAACTCGCCTTTTAAACGGGAAGCAACAGCCATACCCAATGCTGCCGATATAGAGGTGGAAGAGTGACCTACACCAAAAGTATCGTATTCACTTTCAGCTCTTTTAGGAAATCCTGAGATGCCTTTGTAAACACGGTTGGTATAAAATTTATCCCTGCGGCCGGTTAATATTTTGTGCCCGTAAGCCTGATGTCCTACGTCCCAAACCAATTGGTCGTACGGAGTATTAAATGCATAATGTAAGGCAACAGATAATTCTACCACGCCTAAACTTGCACCAAAGTGCCCTCCGTATACTGAAACTGTGTCAATAATGTACTGACGTAAATCGGCACATACTTTTACTAAATCTGATTCGTTTACTTTTCGTAAATCGGCAGGGTAGTGAATAGGTTCTAAAAAAGGTCCGGCTTTTATTTCCATATTATTGTAACAAACGACAAAGGTTTAAAATTGTTTGATGTAACAAGTAATTAAAAACCAATGTCGCAAAATAGGCAAATCGTATTTATTTTTAAGCCTATTTATTCAAAACGCTGTTAATTAAGTACGAGTTTCTGTGTTTGCTGAGAAAGATTGTTTTTTAAGGTGACAAAATACAACCCTTTTGGCAAGGCACTTACATCAATTGTTTGTTTATCGTTTTGTGATAATGATTTGTTTATTAGTGTTTTACCAGTTATGTCGCTGATGTATAAATCACCGGCTGCTAAAGCATTATTGTTTTCTATTTGGATACTTGCAGTAGCCGGGTTCGGGTAAATTCTGAAAGTATTGTTGCTTAATTCCTGTACGCCACTTTTACCCGTGGTATAATAATCAATAATGCTTGAATCAATTCTTTTTATTTGTTGGTCAAGGCCTTTAATTTTAAGATATGTTCTAACAAATATTTTTATCTCATAATGGTAAAAATGCTGGGCTGTAGGCATTCCGCTAAATAATGCGCATCCTTTGCCTCCACCTGGCCATGTGCAGTTTGAATTGTTACAGGTATAAGCAAAACCCGGAGGTAAATTTTTGATTGTATCAACTTCAGCTGAGTCAATGCTTACATCATAAGTAGAACCGGAATAGGTAATAACGGTATCATTGTTTACTTTAAATGTAATAACAGTAGAGTATGCCTGACCCACTACGCCATCAGGTAATTTGTTTGGGTTAATACCATTGGAGTTCCAATCAGGGTTGGGAGTACATTGTGCCGAAGCATTTAAGCTTGCTACAATAACAAGTAATAGTAAGTAGATTTTTTTCATAGATAGTTAGTTTGGTTTGTTAAAAGTCAAATTTAGTTAAGCTGTTACAATTTTCGATATAATTTTTTCAGTTGCTCCCACATTATCCAGAACCATTTGTTTGGCATTATTACCCATGTTTATTCTTTTGTCCTTATCGTTTATTAAGCTATTCAAAGCATTTTCAAAGCTTATTTCATCATTTACAATAATAGAACCCTCATTTGCATTTAATAGTTTGGCTTCAGGAAAATAACCAATTTTATCTCCGTGAATAATGGGTTTTCCAAAGGTGGCTGCTTCCAATATATTATGCAATCCCTTTGCTTTGAAACCTCCACCAATAATGGTTATATCAGCATATCGGTATATTTTGCTGAGCATGCCTATATTGTCAATCAGTAGTGATTGATGTTGGTCAATATTGGTTGCATTGGCTTGACTAAAACGTAAAATACCGCTAAAAAGTTGTTCTATTTCAGCTAATCTTTCAGAACCAATAAAGTGAGGAGCTATAATAATTTTAACATCTGTAGCAGGATTTTTCTCCATGAAATGATGAAGCAAAGTTTCTTCTATGCTATAGCTGCTTCCCACCACAATCAGTAATTTATCCTGCTTAAACTGTTCAATTAATGGCAAGGCTTCAAATTGCTGTACTGACTGGTAAACCCTGTCGAAACGAGTGTCACCGGTACTGAGTGTTTGATTAATGCCTATATTGTTAAGCAGTGTTGCTGTTTTTACATTTTGGGTAAAAATAAAGCGGAAGTAGCGAAACATTTTTTTATAAAATGAGGCATACCACTTTAAATAAACATGGTCTTCCGTGAGGCTGGCAGCCACTAAATAAACAGGTATATTGTTTTTTGCAAGCTGGCTTAAATAATAATACCAAAAATCATATTTAACCCAAAATGCCATAGCTGGTTTTATCAGTTTAATAAATGGTACGGCATTTTTTTTACTTTCGTTTGGTAAATAAAAAATATAGTCCGCTATCGGGTCGTTTTTTTTGTTTTCGTAGCCTGAGGGAGAGAAGAAAGTAACAACTATGCAGTATTGAGGAAATTTAACTTTTAATACCTCAATGAGCGGTTTGGCCTGCTCAAACTCACCCAGCGATGCTACATGAAACCAAATGCTCTGCCGGGTTTCATTTTGTAAGCGTTGTTCAATATGTTTTAATAAACCTTTACGCCCATTTTTAAAGGCTTTGGCTCGGGCATTAAAAGGAGCAGTCAGCTTTATTACTAAAAAATAAGCATTGGTTGCAAGCAGGTATAAAGCAAAGCCTATGTAATAAAGCATTAATCTAATTTATCGTTTTAAAAAGTCAAATTCATCGCCTTTACTGCTTAAATAAATAGGAATCATCCAGCCAAATCTAAGCGCTACCATATTGTCGTTTTTAGCGGCATTATCGTACCTGCGTTCGTCATAGTTATAACCTCTTAAGTTTTGAGTAAACGCCTGTGTAAAATCAAAGCCTGCAAAAAAATTGGTAAACCTGTTTTCTCCCTGATAGTAGTAACCCACAAACTGGTTCAGTGCAAAACCTGCATGCAGTTTATCATATCCTCTTTGAAAATCTTCGTTTAACTGAGGCACATTGTTTTGCGATATACTATAATTTAAATAGTGGGTTAAAAAACCGGCCCCAAACTGAACTATAAATCCATGGTTTTTATTCAACCTGCTTACCGGGAATATTTTACCTACTTTAGCAAAACCGCTCCAGCCCCTCATGGTTACACTAACCGTAGCCGGTGTTCCGTTATTGCTGTTTATAGTATTACCATTACTATTGGTTAAATTAATTAAGTTAACGGCATTCTTCAAGTTTTCAGAAAGTATGTAATTACCCTCTAAGCTAAAATGCCAGTTAGTAATGCTTTTGTAGTTTACGCCAAAGCCTAGTCCATGGCTTACACCATATGCATTTGCCCAATCACCTGATGGAAATTGCGCATTATAAGTGAATTGAAAGTTAAATATTTTGTTGCTGAATTCATCTCCTTTTTTCTGCCCAAAAGTCTTTTGAACAAATATAAAAGTAACAAAAAGAACCAATACTTTAAATTGATTTAACATGATGCGAATATAATTTTTTTGCATAGATTATAACAAGCCTTTAAAAACGGTTAAAAGGTTGCTTTCTATCAATAAATAAAATGATTGGCGGGGCTAAATGGTATATTAAATGAAATAATGTTTGGCAATTGTTTAGGGAATTATATTTTTGGGAAAATATTTAAATAAATTTAACATGAAAATAGCAGTAGTAGGAACAGGTTATGTTGGACTTGTAACAGGCACTTGTTTTGCAGAAGTGGGTATTGATGTTGTTTGTATTGATGTAGATCAGAAAAAGATTGAAAACTTAAAAAAAGGCATTATGCCTATTTACGAACCGGGCCTTGAAGAAATGGTACTGCGTAATACAGAAAAAGAAAGATTGCAATTTAGTACCAGCCTGGCTGAGAGTATAAAAGATTGTGATGTAGCATTTATAGCAGTAGGAACACCTCCGGGCGAAGATGGAAGCGCAGATTTAAAATATGTATTGGCCGTAGCCAAAGAAATAGGACAGCACATAAACGATTACTGTGTGGTAGTAACAAAAAGTACCGTACCCGTTGGAACAGCTAAAAAAGTAAAAAATGCTGTAACGGAAGAATTAGCCAAACGCAATGTAACTATTGAATTTGATGTAGCTTCAAATCCCGAATTTTTAAAAGAAGGTGCTGCTATTGACGATTTCTTAAAACCGGATAGAATTGTAATTGGTGTAGAAAGCAAACGTGCAGAAGAAAAAATGCGCAAATTATATAAGCCGTTTTTATTAAACGGACATCCTATTATTTTTATGGATGTACCAAGTGCCGAAATGACCAAATACGCTGCTAACAGTATGCTGGCAACCAAAATTAGCTTTATGAACGATATAGCTAATTTATGCGAGATAATGGGTGCAGATGTAAACATGGTAAGAAAAGGTATTGGCAGCGATGGCCGTATAGGTAATAAATTTATTTACCCGGGTATTGGTTATGGTGGAAGCTGTTTTCCAAAAGATGTGAAAGCCTTGATTAAAACAGCCAAAGACAATGGTTACACCATGCAGATTTTAGAATCGGTTGAATCAGTTAACAATGCGCAAAAATCAGTATTGTTTAACAAAATAGTAAAACACTTCAATGGCAACTTAAAAGGAAAAACCTTTGCTATGTGGGGCTTGTCTTTTAAACCTAAAACCGATGATATGCGTGAAGCCCCATCATTGGTTATTATTGAAAAACTATTAGCTGCAGGTGCCAATGTAAAAGCATACGATCCGGTAGCCATGAAAGAAGCCAAACATATTTTAGGAGAGCAAATTGAATATGCCAAAAATGAAAACAATGCATTGATAGATGCAGATGCATTATTGGTAGTTACCGAGTGGCCTGAGTTCCGTTCACCAGATTTTATGGTAATTAAAAAGTTAATGAAAGGTAGTGCCATTTTTGACGGACGTAATATTTATGATATTGCCGAAATGAAAGAATTAGGTTTTGATTACTATTGCATAGGCGTTAATACCAACTAATAAGATTTTAAAAAAGAAGAGCATGACAAAAAAACGCGTACTTATAACGGGAGCAGCAGGTTTTCTGGGTTCTCATTTATGCGATAGATTTATTAAAGAAGGATGCCATGTAATTGGCATGGATAACTTAATAACCGGTGATTTAAAAAATATCGAACATCTTTTTAAATTAGAGAACTTCGAGTTTTATAATCACGATGTAAGTAAGTTTATACACGTGCCGGGTAAGTTGGATTATATTTTACATTTTGCCAGCCCGGCCAGTCCTATTGATTATTTAAAAATACCCATTCAAACTTTAAAAGTAGGTTCATTAGGTATACATAATTGTTTAGGTTTAGCCAAAGAAAAAGGAGCCAGAGTATTAATTGCGTCTACTTCTGAAGTATATGGCGATCCATTGGTGCACCCACAAACTGAAGAGTATTGGGGTAATGTAAATCCGGTTGGTCCGCGTGGCGTTTATGATGAAGCAAAACGTTTTCAGGAAGCAATTACAATGGCCTATCATACCTACCATGGTTTAGAAACACGCATAGTGCGTATATTCAATACCTATGGTCCGCGCATGCGCTTAAACGATGGGCGTGTTTTACCTGCATTCATAGGGCAGGCTCTGCGTGGCGAAGATTTGACTATGTTTGGAGATGGTTCGCAAACACGTTCGTTCTGTTATGTTGATGATTTAGTGGAAGGGATATACAGGTTATTGTTAAGCGACTACCCTCATCCGGTAAATATTGGTAACCCTAATGAAATTACCATCAAGGATTTTGGTGAAGAAATTATAAAGTTAACAGGCACCAGCCAAAAGCTCATATCAAAACCATTACCTAAAGATGATCCTAAGCAACGCAAACCTGATATTACCAAAGCCAGGGAGATATTAGGCTGGGAACCTAAGGTAAGCAGGGCAGAAGGATTGAAGATTACTTATGAGTATTTTAAATCACTTTCACCTGAGGAGTTAAAAAAATCAGCTTATCATAAATTTGATTAAACTATAAAGAGAAACACGCTTCAGGCGTGTTTTTTTATGTTTAAGGAGTAAACAACCAATAAGCAATAAATCTATTTTTGTATCCATGTATCATATCACTCAAATATTCATTTATCCTGTAAAATCATTGGGGGCTATTGCATTAAATGAGTCCAGAGTGGAAGAACGAGGGTTGCAATATGATAGAAGGTGGATGTTGTGTAATGAAGAAAACAACTTTATAACACAACGAGAGTTTAAGGAACTGGCCTTGTTTAAAATGCAGTTTGATGAAAACGGGTTTGTTGTAAATTTCAAAGATGAACAGCCGTTTTTGGTTCCCTTTGCTATTGATGGTGAAACAGAGTTGGTGACCGTTTGGGATGATACGTGTATGGCCATTGAATATAAAAAGGGTTCAGCATGGTTTAGTAACATGCTTTCGTTTACCTGCAAATTGTTTTATATGCCTAACGAAACAAAAAGAAAAGTAGATGCCAGATATACTGCTAATAATGAAATTACCAGTTTTAGTGATGGGTATCCGATACTAATTGCAGGGCAACAATCGTTAAACGATTTAAATAATAGATTGAAAGAACCCGTAAGCATAGACAGATTCAGGCCCAACCTTGTATTTGATGGAGGCAGTGCTTTTGATGAAGACCGGTTTGTAAGTTTCAGCATCAATAATGTTTTATTGAAAAGAACGAAACCCTGCTCACGTTGCTTGGTTATTACCATTGACCAAACAACCGCTGTAAGTGGTAAAGAACCATTAAAAACACTAGCTGCTTACCGCAGTAATAATAACAATGTACTTTTCGGGCAAAATGTAATTGTGCAGCAGGAGGGAAATATTAAAGTAGGAGATAGCATATTGTTACATTAATCTTATACTTGTTCAGCTATCCTTATTTAAACAATAATATTACTTTACAATGCTCAATTGAGCGTTATAAATTTCGAAACATATTAGTTATTTAACTATTTTCGTTTTTTACATATGCGTTTATACGAACAAAAAAAATGGTGGAAGAGAGCCTTGGCTATTATAGCTATTTGTATTGGAACATTTTCCGTTTGGTACACCAGTAAATTAGTAAAGCAGCTAGCTACAGAGGAAGAGAAAAAAATTAAACTTTGGGCCAATGCCACCCGTTTAATGGCAAAGAGCGATGGCAATATTGATTTTATGCTCGACATAGTGCGTGACAATGAAACCATCCCTATTATTTTAACCGATAAGGATAATAAAATTATTGACTCCAGAAATTATGATTCGTTACTGGTAAAAGATACTGCTTTTTTAAGCGAAGAGCTGTTGGAAATGCGTAGTCAGCATGAACCGATTAAAATTCCCTATGATGAAGAAAATGGATTATACAATTTATTGTATTATAAAAACTCAACCGTACTTACCCAGTTAAAAGCTTATCCGCTTATTCAGTTTGGCTTAATTGGTTTTTTTGCCATTATGAGTTACCTGGCTTTAAGCAGTAGCCGGAGAGCAGAGCAAAACCAGGTGTGGGTGGGTATGAGTAAAGAAACAGCCCATCAGTTAGGCACACCTATTTCTTCCCTAAACGAATGGATTAATTTATTGAGAGATACTCCAAAAGAAGAACAAGGTTATTTGCTGGATGAACTCCAGAATGATACCAAACGTTTAGAACTGATAACAGAAAGGTTTAGTAAGATTGGCTCCGAACCCATATTGAAAGAAGAGAATATGGATTTAGTCATAGAAAACTCCATTCAGTATTTACGTACCCGTGTGTCGAGTATGGTTAATATTCAAATTACTATTAATCAACCCGGCAACTGGGCAAAAATAAATGTTTCATTGTTTGATTGGGTACTCGAAAATTTATGCAAGAACGCTATTGATGCCATGAACGGAAAAGGCACATTAAATATAAACATAAGCCGCGATGCAAAATTTGTTTATATTGATATCCGCGATACAGGAAAAGGCATACATAAATCGAAATTCAATACCGTTTTTAAACCTGGTTACACAACCAAAAAGCGTGGCTGGGGTCTTGGTTTATCATTAGTAAAACGTATAGTAGAAGGTTACCATAAGGGAAAAATATTTGTAAGAAACAGCGAAATTGGTAAAGGCACTACATTTAGAATTATGCTTCACGCAGCTTAATAAATCCTTGCTTGGATGTTTTTATTCAACAGTAAAACCATCAGCACCCAAAGTAGCAGTAAGCTGACTAATGATTAAATCATTGTCGTTAAACTCTTCTTTTACGTAATGCGGTTTTCCGTTTTTACCAAATATAATAGAAACAGGATTTTCAGTAGTTTCTTCAATTAAATACCTGCTTGTTTCAAAGTTAGCCGGTGTACTTAATCCAATACTGTTGGCGTATTGATTGGCTTCCCGTATAATTTGGCTGCATAAACTATAAGGTGCTTCAGCCATTGTTTTTCCGGTACTTAAACGGGTATAAATTTCGCCTAATTTTTTTTCGGTTACCCCATAACCCCAAGATGTTTGCTTAATACCCAAACAATGCAAGTCTATTTGAAAACTACCAATAATATAGTTTTTAGGAATTTGCTTTACAATTAAAATAGTAGCTTTTCCGGTTTCCTGCCAGTTGGTATTTAAGTAACAGGCTTTAATTACTAAACTTTGGCCTCTGTCTTTTATATACTTTTCAGGTTTAATATGTTTTGTCATCGTATTGATTGTATTCTTTGTAAACAAAAACAGCCAAGCTTTTCAGTTTGGCTGTTTTATGCTATGAGTATGTTATACTTATTTTATTTAATGGCCGGGCGTTTAATTTCAACCTCTTCGTATGCTTCTACAAAGTCGCCTACTTTCATATCGTTAAAGTTTGCAATGGTTAAACCACAATCAAATCCGTATGCTACTTCTTTCACATCATCTTTAAAGCGTTTCAACGATGATAATTCACCGGTATGAACTACCACACCATCTCTGATTAAGCGGATTTTAGAGTTACGGAATACTTTACCATCGGTAACCATACAACCTGCAACGGCACCCACTTTGGTAATTTTAAATACTTCGCGTATCTCAATGTTACCGGTAATTTTCTCTTCCATTTTAGGTGTATGCATACCTTCAATAGCCGATTTAATTTCGTTGATAGCGTTGTAAATAATTGAATACATACGTATATCAATTGATTCATTCTCGGCCAATTTACGTGCCTGTGGCGAAGGACGTACCTGGAAACCTATAATGATAGCATCAGATGCAGAAGCCAACATTACATCACTTTCTGATATTTGACCTACCGCTTTATAAATTACACTTACCTGTACTTCTTCGGTTGATAGTTTAATTAATGAATCGCTCAATGCTTCTACTGAACCATCCACGTCACCTTTAACAATAATTTTTAACTCTTTAAAGTTACCAATTGCCAACCTGCGTCCAATCTCATCCAAAGTAATATGTTTATTGGTACGTAAGCCTTGTTCGCGTTGTAACTGTTTACGTTTATTAGAAATTTCTTTGGCTTCCTGTTCAGTTTTGGTAATAATTAATTTATCACCCGCTTGTGGAGCACCATCAAAACCTAATACTACTGCCGGAGTTGAAGGTCCTGCTGAAGTCATTTTTTTACCACGCTCATCAAACATGGCTTTTACTTTACCTGCATTGGTACCTGCAATAATAGGGTCACCAACTCTTAAGGTTCCGTTTTGAACCATTAAGGTAGCTACAATTCCGCGTCCTTTATCAAGTGAGGCTTCAATAATAGAACCAACAGCTCTTCTGTTTGGATTGGCTTTTAAGTCTAATATCTCTGCTTCCAATAATACTTTTTCAAGTAACAGGTCAATGTTTAATCCTTTTTTAGCAGAAATTTCCTGGGTTTGGAATTTACCACCCCATTCTTCTACCAGTATATTCATTTGGGCTAACTGCTCGCGGATACGCTCTACATTTGCACCATCTTTATCAATTTTATTGAATGCAAAAACAATTGGCACACCAGCAGCTTGCGCATGGCTGATAGCTTCTTTTGTCTGAGGCATTACGCTATCGTCAGCAGCAATTACTACAATTACAATATCTGTAATTTTAGCTCCACGTGCACGCATCGCTGTAAAGGCTTCGTGACCTGGAGTATCTAGGAATGCTATTTTCTTACCATTATCTAAGGTAACCTCATAAGCACCAACGTGCTGGGTTATACCTCCGGCTTCACCTGCTATTACATTGGCTTTACGTATATAATCCAATAAAGAGGTTTTACCATGATCTACGTGACCCATTACCGTAACAATAGGAGCACGCGGTACCAAGTCAGCAGGATCGTCTTCATCTTCCTCTACTGCTTCCTGTACCTCTGCACTCACAAAGTCAACTTCAAACCCAAACTCTTCCGCAACTATACTAATGGTTTCGGCATCTAAACGTTGGTTAATAGAAACCATCATACCTAAACTCATACAGGCAGAAATAATCTGTGTAATGGTTACTTCCATCATTTTAGCTAACTCATTGGCCGTAACAAATTCTGTTACTTTCAATACCTTAGTTGCTAATTCTGCTTCCATTGCTGCCTCTTCTCTGTCAGTTCTGGCATCATCGCGTTTTTGTTTACGGATTTTAGAACGAACGGCACCAATGTTTTGTGATTTACTTCCCGGGTTTAAACGAGCTAAAGTAGCTTTTAATTTATCCTGGATTTCTTTATCAGTAATTTCCTTTTTCTCGGCCGGTTTAAAGTTATTACCACCAGTTTTGTTGTTGGCATTATTTCTGTTAAACGGTGGGCGGGCACCTCCATTGTTGTTATTTCCCTGGTAAGGTGTTCTTGGTCCGTTGTTGTTATTATTACCTTGGTAACCAGTGCGGGCTCCCCCGGCATTGTTATTATTTCCCTGGTAAGGTGTTCTTGGAGTGCCGGTGTTTCCTCCTTCAGTACTTGGAGATTTACCAAATTTATTTAACTTGTCATTAGCAGTATCGCTTCCGCCAATGTAGTTATTACGTTTACGTTTCTTTTTATTATTGGCATCGCTTGATGCAATAGGTTTAGACGTTTTTGGTTGTTCAACAGGTAATTGAATTTTACCCATTACTTTTAAGCCTGAAAGCTTTTCGTAATTTGTTTCCATTACCTGTGGAGCTGCATCTTCCGATACATTGCTTTCTGCTGGAGGAGTATTGCTTACTTTTTCAGTAGGTTCAACTACTTCTTTTTTACTTTCAACAACAGGCGCAGGAGTTTCTTCTACCGGTTTTTCTAAAACTTTAACTTCCGGTTCTTTTGGAGCAACCGGTTTAGGTTCGTCTTTTTGTTTTTTATCTTTTGCCTTTTTATCAGGCCTTGTTTTGGTATTTAATGCATCCAAATCAATTTTACCTAAAACAGTTAGTTTCGGTGCATCATCATCATCCGCTTTATCATTAACTATCGTAGCTTTAACTTCAACAGGAGCCGTTTTCGTTTCTTTTGGCTCTTCTTTAGTTTCTGCAACAGGTTCAACTAGTGGTTTTGGAGCTTTATCAACTATTGGGGTTTCAATAGGAGTTACTTTCTCAATGGTTTTTTCCTCTGCAACGGGTTCAACTACTTTTTCAGTTGTTTTAACTGCAGGTGGTTGTTTTTCGTTTTTATTGGTTAAACCTGATTTTACAACAACAACTTCATCTTCGTAATCATCTTCAACAATTACTTTGGGTTTAGCTTGCTCTATAGTTACATCTTTAGGTTTAACTTTATTTTGGCTAAGTTGTTTTGACTCTTCTTTGGTTTTTTTCTCGCTATGAAAATCATTAAGCAAGATATTATATTGCTCATCTGAAAGCTTAGTAGTAGGCTTAGCATCAACACTATGTCCCTTCTTAGCCAAATGCTCCACTAAGGTTTGCATTCCTACATTCAGCTCTTTTACTACTGCGTTTAATCGTTTTGTTCCTGTGCTTTCGCTCATTAAAATTGGTATCGAATTCTTATAAATGTGGGCGAATATCGTATTTTTATATCAAATATCTTGTATTCAGTAAAAAGTATTTTAAAATGTAGGGTTAAATATAATCCGTATTGAATGAGAAAGAGGAAGGATTTATTAACTAAAGTATAACATAAAAGCCAAGCCATGACAGTGTAATGGTTTGATAATTTATAGTTTACCTTTTTGGATATTGATTATTTCAAATGATTTTATTTCGTCAACAAACCATTCTCCGATAGGCTTATTTGTTAAAATACTTTTCATACCCATGTCTTCTGCCGTTTTAAAATGCATACGTGTATCATCTATAAAAATGGTTTCTTCTGCTTTTAATTGTTGTTCATCCAATATATGTTGCCAGGCTTCAGCATTAGGTTTTCTTAAACCAATTTCGTGAGAGTAATAAATTTTATCAAATAAATTTTCCCAGGTTTCATCAGGATGGTCCTTTTCAAAAATAGATTTGAACTCCTTTATATGTAATTCGTTCGTATTGCTCAGAATAAATAATTTATACGATTTACGAAGTTGTTTTAAAATACTGATTCTATTAGGTGTAACGTTCAAAATCATATTGTTCCAGGCGCTTACTATTTCTTCATCAGTAGCTTTTCCTTTCAGTTCTGCTTTAATACTTTGAATAAAAGTGTCCGTATTAATCTTACCTGTTTCGTATTGTTTAAAAACAGGTAATTTTTCATTTATTTCATCCAAATCTGCATCCAGTCTTTTAAAACTTCTGATGGTTCTATCCTGGTCCAGATTAACTATAACTCCCCCTAAATCAAAAATAATGGCTTTATATTTAAGCATTTTGTAATTTTTATTTGCAACAATAATAGTAAAACCCTACTATTGCAACCCACAAAAACAGACAATAGTTTGTTGGGCCTATAGCTCAGTTGGTTAGAGCACCTGACTCATAATCAGGTGGTCCCTGGTTCGAGCCCAGGTGGGCCCACACTGGTAAAGCAACTTTGAAAAAAGTTGCTTTTTTTATGCAAAAAATAGTGCAAAAAAAATAGCCGCTAAAAGCGGCTATTTCAATTTATAATAAGCGAAAATTAAATACTGAATGACGACAGTTTTTTAAATTCTGCAATACGTGCATTTAATTCATTTTCAGTTAAGTTAACCAAACGTTCTGTTCCAAAACGCTCTACGCAAAAGCTTGCCATAGCTGAACCATAAATAACAGCATTTTTCATGTTCTCAAAGCTGATATCATTTGTTTTAGCTAAGTAACCAATAAACCCACCGGCAAAAGTATCTCCTGCTCCTGTTGGATCAAATACTTCTTCTAATGGTAATGCAGGCGCATAAAATGTTTCTGAGCCATAAAATAATAAAGCACCATGCTCACCTTTTTTAATAATTAAATATTTAGGTCCCATTGCCTGAATTTTAGCAGCAGCTTTTACCAATGAATATTCACCTGAAAGTTGACGTGCTTCTTCATCATTAATGGTTAATACATCAACCATTTTTAAAGTTTCGCGTAAATCGTCCATGGCAATTTCCATCCAGAAATTCATGGTATCCATTACTATTAGCTTAGGGCGTTTAGTTAGTCGTTCAATAACTGTTTGTTGTATTTTTGGTGTCAAGTTACCTAACATCAAATACTCACAATCCTGGTAAGATGCAGGAACAATAGGATCAAAGTCAGCCAATACATTTAATTCAGTAACTAAAGTATCGCGCGTGTTCATATCGTTATGGTATTTACCACTCCAAAAAAACGATTTCTCCCCTTGTTTAATTTGTAATCCCTCAGTATTTACACCATTTGTATTTAAATGATTGATAAATTCTTGTGGAAAATCATCACCAACTACGGCTACTAAATTTACACTTTTAGTAAAGTATGATGAACACAAAGAAATGTAAGAAGCAGCTCCGCCAACTATCTTATCTGTTTTGCCAAATGGCGTTTCAATGGCGTCAAATGCTACTGAGCCAACAACTAATAAACTCATAAATAATTATTTAAAACTTTTTTTAATTTTTTTCGCTGCAAATATTGCATAATAAATTATCAATTCCTATCATTGCACCCTCGTTAGACGAAAAAGATAACGAAACATGAAAAACATTCCTTGGTAGCTCAGCTGGTTAGAGCACATGACTGTTAATCATGGGGTCGCTGGTTCGAGCCCAGCCCGGGGAGCATTAAGTATAAAGGTCGACAAGTCTGTCGACCTTTTTTGTTTTTACCCTTATCTAAAATTTTGTAATCCATAACAATAAATAGTTGCTTGATTATTCATTTAATAATTTGTTTTCTTTTTATTTAAATGCGATGAATACATTTATTTTGTCCGATGCTTTCCAACCGACAATTATTTTTAGCGCATCAGGCGCAAACCACTAATTTCCCTTTATTGTTAGAAGTAAGTAAAGCCGAAGGTATTTATATATACGATGCCAATGGTAAACCCCATATTGATTTTATTTCCGGCATTTCCGTAAGTAGTTTAGGCCATGGCAATGAAGCAGTAAAGGAGGCTATTAAAAAGCAGGTGGATGACTACATGCATTTAATGGTGTATGGTGAATATGTGCAGGAGCCTACAGCAAAATTAGCTGCAAAATTAGTTTCCTATTTACCTGATTCATTAAATACTGTGTATTTTGTAAACAGTGGGGCGGAAGCTACAGACGGTGCTTTAAAATTAGCCAAACGTGTTACCCGAAAATCAAAAATACTGGCTTGTAAAAATGCCTACCATGGCAGTACACATGCAGCATTAAGCTTAAACAGCCACGAATATTATACTCAGGCTTTCAGACCTCTATTACCAAATATTGGATTTATTAAATTTAACAATATAGAAAGCCTTTCATTGATTGATAACGATACAGCTTGTGTAATTGTAGAAACTATACAGGGGGAAGCAGGATACATAACACCTGATATAAAGTTTTTAGAGGCTTTACGTAACAAATGTAATGAACATTGTTGTTTGTTAATTTTTGATGAAATACAGGCCGGCATAGGCAAAACGGGTAAAATGTTTGCTTTTGAGCACTGGCATATTATTCCTGATATTTTATTATTAGGTAAAGCTCTGGGAGCCGGAATGCCTATAGGAGCTTTTGTAAGTTCACAACAGTTTATGCATACTTTTACTGATAATCCCATATTAGGACATATTACTACCTTTGGCGGGCATCCTGTAATTGCCGCTGCTGCTTTGGCCGGTTTACAGGAATTGGAAAGGTTAGATTTAATGAGCCAGGTTGAAGCAAAAGAAGCTTTAATCAGGCGGCAATTAGTACATCCCAAAATTAAACAAATAAGAGGCAAAGGTTTAATGCTGGCCGTTGAGTTAAATAGCTTTGACGAGGTATTAAAAGTATGCCAGTTGTGTTTGCAGGATGGGTTAATCATAGACTGGTTTTTATTTGCTAATAACTGTATCCGCCTGGTGCCACCTTTAATTATTACCCATGAGCAAATTGAACAAGCCATTTCAATTATACTGTCCAATTTAAATAAATTATAATCAGTTCGGTTTTTTATCAATAGGGAATTACTTTCGCGCAAAAACTAAAAGCTTTGTATAAAATACTCCTTAAAATATTATTCTTAAT
>CAYTWI010000015.1:45221-46752 GCA_964442045.1 uncultured Bifidobacterium sp. | reverse complement strand
CTCCGTTAAAAATACTACTGGTAACTTCAGGATATAACTCTTCCATATTCAGCATGTAAAACAAGCTCTCTTGAATATGGCTTTGCTCTCTTTGTTTTCCTGCTATTCTTAATAAATAGTAAATCTTAGGATAATTCTTGAACTTAAGAACTGAATTTTTATATTCTATTTCAGCAAATTCATATTGATAAAATCGAAATGCTGCTCTTAGATTTTCAAGCAAATTTGCCAAATAAATAATCTTGTCTAAACGCATACGGTCTTCTTTTGAGATTATTTCTTTTTTTACAGAAGGCTTGTTTCCTAAGAACAGATGACTCAGATGAATTAATTCAATACGTGTATCAATTGTTATATCAAACGCATCATTTAAATCAAGTTCCTGCCCGAAGACATTCTTCAATTTATATTCATCTTGAGTCATTCTTACGGGTGCTGTGTTAGTGTCTGACTTTAGAGCTTCAAGCCGCTGAAGTGACATACCCAAGTAGTCAAAATTAGCACTAGCGAGTATGTAGTCTATAAAATCAATAATACTTAGGTCTATATCATCGAAAGCAACCTCAATACTATACATCAGGTCTTCATAGATTGAATTAATAGTGTGTATAGCATCTATTAGTTCTGTTGCATTATTCTCATCAGATGTATCGGTTAAATCGATTCCAGCTTCAATACATTCTTTTTCAAAATCTTTAATAAAGGATTCCATTTTGAAATCATCATCAAGAGGATTGTGTTTTGAACTTACGAGTCGTTTTACAATTTGGGATATGGGTATTTGAATTGACATGGGTTAGTGTTTCGTTAGCGCTAAAACAAATATAAATTAAAGAGCTACATTACATTTAAGCTAATTGTAATAGTATCCAAAATTATTCGCTGTTGATTGTATTCACTGCTTAATCATTAACCCATAAATGTGAAACTAAACGAACCCCAAAATATAGGTTGTTACCTCCTATGAGGTTTATAAAATAATGGAGTAAATAAAACAGATTAGGCAAAGCCTACCACTTGAAAATACCTTTGGCAGCCAGATAAGGCAACAGAATATACAATACAACACCTTTTACCAAAAAGAACATAAAGCCCCAAAAGCCCAATTTCTTAATATACCCTAACCACTTCCACCTTTTGTTGTGGGGTACCGGGCATTCCAATGGTTTATCCTGTGTTTTTTCTATTGTTTTCACTGTAAAAAGAGTACAATAATAAATAATTACACCATTGTTATTCCACTAAAAAACAATGATTTTACTTATCCGAAATAGCTTTTAGGCTTTCCTGTTTTGCAACCAGTTACTCTTATTACCCTCGGCTACTTTTTGCGTAGCATTTGCATCGCCTTTAAAAAACAATTCACCGGCTGCAAAAGCACTTACCTGGTTATAATCCGTATTGTTTTGTAAGTATTCAGGTTTAAAGTAGTTCTCAATAAACTTCGTATCAAAATTACCCGACACAAAGGCTTCGTGTTGCATTACAAATTTGCCAAAAGGCAAAGTAGTTTCAATACCTGTTAACTGGT
>CAYTWI010000015.1:0-45211 GCA_964442045.1 uncultured Bifidobacterium sp. | reverse complement strand
ATAGCACGTATCATACGCAAAATGGCTTCGTTGCGGTCTTTACCAAAGGTAATCAGCTTGGCTATCATCGGGTCGTATTGAATAGGTATTTCCATACCTGCTTCAAAGCTATCATCTACCCTTACACCATATCCCTGCGGAATTTTATATGAATTCAATTTACCAATATCAGGTAAAAAATTATTGGCAGGATCTTCCGCACAAACACGTAATTCAATACTGTGTCCGCTTATTTTTAAATCTTCCTGCGTATAGCCTAAAGCCTCGCCCCTTGCTACGCGTATTTGCTCCTTCACCAAATCCATACCCACAATTTGCTCCGTTACCGGATGCTCCACCTGCAAACGCGTATTCATTTCCAGAAAATAAAAATTCAGTTTTTCATCCACTAAAAACTCAACCGTTCCGGCTCCCACATACTTACAGGCACGGGCTACATTAACAGCCGCCTCGCCCATTTTTTGCCTCACCTCTTCCGTTAAACAGCTGCTTGGCGCTTCCTCTACCAGCTTTTGGTGCCTGCGCTGAATACTGCATTCGCGTTCAAACAAATGAACAATATTACCATGCGTATCGCCCAATATCTGAAACTCAATATGGCGTGGCGAACCCACATATTTTTCTATAAAAACAGCATCATCGCCAAAGGCCGATTTTGCCTCTGACTGTGCCATTCTGATTTGTTCTTCAAAATCGCTTTCCTGCTCTACCACACGCATACCTTTTCCGCCACCTCCTGCACTCGCTTTTATCAATACCGGATAACCAATACCGGCAGCTACTTTTTTGGCTTCACCTATATCCGTAATGGCATCTTTAGTACCCGGTACCATAGGCACATTGAATGCAGCTACCGCATTCTTGGCCGAAATTTTTCCGCCCATCAAATCCATACTTTCCGCACTCGGGCCAATAAAAGTAATACCCGCTTCCTTTACCTTGCGGGCAAAGTGTGCATTCTCACTTAAAAAACCATATCCCGGATGTATGCCGTCAACCCCTAAAGAAAGAGCCACTTCTATAATTTTATCGCCTAACAAATAACTTTGATTGCTTGGAGGAGGCCCGATACATACCGCTTCATCAGCATAACGTACGTGCAAAGCTTTTCTATCGGCTTCACTAAAAACCGCTACTGTTTTTATACCCATTTCCTTGGCTGTACGCATTACACGTAAAGCTATTTCGCCTCTGTTAGCAATTAAAATCTTTTTCATTATTTCAGTAAAATAGAATGCGAATATAATTTACTGCCTCAAACCGCCATGAAGTTTTTTACCATAAAATAAATAATATTAAAAAACGAGCTGTACAGATTTTTATTGGTTCCGTTAGTGTGAATTATATAACATTTAATAAATGCTTTATAACAATTATGCTGAGGCATAACAACAAATTTGAAACATAAAAAATGATGAAACAAACTAATGAAATCAAATAAAATACAAACTAAGGTAATCGCTGTTTTTATACTTAGTATATTCACTTTAAGCATTGTATTAAGTGGCTGTAAAAGCATGAACAAAACTAAAAAGGGAGCTGTAATTGGCGTAGCAGGAGGAGGTATTATAGGTGCGGTAATTGGCAGAGCATCGGGCAATACAGCCTTAGGTGCTTTAATAGGTGCTACAGTTGGGGGAGCAACAGGTATTATAATAGGCCGCAAAATGGATAAGCAGGCAGAAGAGTTAAAAAATTCGATTCCTGATGCCAAAGTCTATAGAGTAGGTGAAGGAATTATAGTAGAGTTTAACAGCAAAATTCTTTTTGGAATTGATAAATCAGATTTGAATGATAATGCCAAAGATAATTTAGGCAAATTGGTAAGTGTGTTAAATAAATACCCCGAAACGAATATTGAAATTCAAGGACATACTGATAACGCAGGAACAGATCAATACAACATGAGTTTATCAAAGCGCAGGGCTTCATCGGTAGCTAATTGGCTAAAAAATAGTGGTGTTGCAGGTAAAAGAATAAGCACCAAAGGCTATGGCGAAAGTGCACCCAATTACACCAACGAAACAGAAGATGGTAGAGCACAAAACAGACGTGTTGAATTTTTGATAACGGCCAATAGCAAAATGCGTGCAGAGGCCGAAAAGGAATCAGCTAACTAATTTTAAAAAAGCTTATATTTATGAAAAGTATTTTTATAGTTTCCCTTTTTTTACTAGTGTTTAACCTAAATACCAGCGCACAAAACAATACGTTAGGCAGTAAGTCTTTTGGCATATATGGTGGTATAAATTTTCAAAACATCAATGGAGATGATGCTGGGGGCAGTGCACTTTCCAACTCATTGGTAACCCGATTTCACATAGGAATAAACGAGGAAATTCCAATTGCAACAGATTTTTACATACAACCCGGCTTGCAGTTTATATCAAAAGGAACTGAGGGAAAGGTAAATTACACTGATAATTCAGGAACTCGTTCCTTAACCCGAAACTTGTCTATATTTTATATGGAGCTACCTGTTAATTTAGTGTATAAACCATTATTAGGAACTGACCATTTGGTATTGGCATTTGGACCTTATGTTGGTTATGCCATGGCCGGTAACGCCAAATTTACCGGCACCAATGCGCCTGCCAATACCGACTTACAATTTACAAGCGATGCACCAAACAGCGATGCAAATAACCTTATTTACTATAAAAGATGGGATGTAGGTGCTAACTTTTGCGTAGGTTATGAATTTAGCAATGGCATAAACATAATGCTTACTTCACAATTAGGGCTCATAAATATTAATGCTAACAGCAGCAGTAAACTAAGCGAAAAAAATACCGGCTTTGGCTTATCAGTCGGCTATAGGTTTTTATAGCAAATATCCGCGCTCACTCGCGTGCCGCGAGTGAGCATATCCGCTTTCCCCAAAAGCTCAAAAACAAGACACCAATCCACTTCCCAAACAGTTTAAAATATACTTTCCAATATAAAATAAGTGCGCAAAACACCTGCTCCATCCATCCAAAAAATGCCCCAAAAAAGCCTTCGTTTTGGGTTCGTTGTTCCTTCGTTCTAGGTTCGTTCTGGCTGTACCTAAAATTTTACCGAAAAACACCCCTTTTTTGTCCTCCCAAAAGCAAAAAAACATCCCAAAAACCCATTTCAAAATATAGGTATAAATACAATAGATAAAGACGTTGCATGCAACGTCTTTATCTTGGAAGTTTGGTATTTTTTACCCCATACCCACCCTAAATAAATTAAAACCAATTGCCGGTAATTACGTTATAATAAGTAAAGCTTTTATAAACCCGCACAACTGATAATTATAGGTCTGAAAGATGAATTTTATCCTGTAAATTAACTTTACTGCTACCAATAAAAGTATATTTTTGTATTAATAAACAATTAAAACAATGTTTAAAACAATAAGAGTTGGAGGCGTACCGGAGCATTTTAACTTAGCCTGGCACCTGGCTATTGAACGTGGCGATTTTGCTAAAAAAGGAATTGCCATTGAATGGATTGATGTTCCCGGAGGCACAGGCGCTATGTGTAAAATGTTGCGCGATGGCGAAATAGATATAGCCATTGCTTTAACCGAAGGAGTAGTTTCCGATATTATGCAAGGTAATCCAAGTAAGCTGGTACAGTTTTACGTAAACTCGCCTTTGCGCTGGGGTATTTTTGTCGATGCCCAATCAAACATCAAAACCATCAGCGAGATGCAGGGCCATAAATATGCCATTAGCCGTTACAAATCAGGCTCCCATTTAATGGCTTATGTAAATGCGGCTAACAATGGTTTATCCATTAACGATAAAGAAGATTTTGTGCTGGTTGGTAACTTAAACGGAGCACGAAAAGCTTTAGCGGCTGACGAAGCCCAGTTATTCATGTGGGAAAAATTTACCACCAAACCCTATGTAGACAATGGAGAGTTTAGAATGATTGGAGAATGTAAAACACCCTGGCCATGTTTTGCCATAGTGGCTACCGATAATTTTATCAATACACAACCAGCCACCCTCGATGAGGTATTGGAAGTGGTAAACAAAAGCTGTAACGACTTAAAATATAATGATGAGGCAGTTGACCTAATTGCATGGCGCTACCAAATAAAACTGGCCGATGCCATGTTATGGTTTTCAGAGTTGGAATATGCTGCCAAAGCAGAAGTAAGTGAAGAAGAAATGAACCAGATACTGGATAAATTGGTGCAGTTTAATATTATAGAAAACAAGCCCGATATTTCCGATATCTGTTACAACAAAACACTCGAACCCATTCAGTAATTGTCGTCTGTAGTTTGAGCGAAGCCGAAAACTGGTCCCGACTCCGCCCTACATGATTGCAATGACGGAATCAATAATAAAAAAAGAGGCTGAACTTGTATAAAGTTCAGCCTCTTTTTTGTTGGAAAATGTATGGCTTATTCAGCAATCATTTTACCGGTAGCTTTAAAGCCATTAGCTTCAATGCTGTAGAAATAAACACCGGCAGCTACATTAGAAAGATTAACTTCTAAGTTAGATAAACCTGCAGGAATTTTATCGTATGATTGGTTATAAACTTCTTGTCCCATTACGTTTAATACTCTAACCACTGCACTGCTGCTTTGTTTAAAGTTAACGCTGATGTTGGTTTTACCGTTAAATGGATTAGGGTAGTTTGATACTACATTAAACACTTCGTTTTTAACTGTAGAAATACCAGTTTTTTTAGCTAAAATAGTTGATTTAGGAATGCTCATGTAAACCATATCGTAAGGGCCTAATGCATCAGGATTGTTAGTTGCATCGTAAGCACCGATTGAAGAGCTTTGAGAGAAAGTAATATGTAAATTAGCATCGCTTGTAGGAGAAATACTTGCATACATTTCCTCTAAGTTAAAGCCCATGTATTGGGTTAAGTTTTGCATAGTAGTATCCCAGGTAGCACCTTTATCAGTTGAGTAAGTTAAAAATACATCTCTGTAGTTTCTTCCGTTAGCATCAGCATCACCTTCAGTCATACCTGAAAATATCATGTAAATAGTATCGCCTGCAATAGTAGCATGTGGCATAGAAGTAATAGAAATATTACCATATCTCGCACTTGCTGCATTCCAGCTTGAGCTTAAATTTAAAGTACCGCTTCCGTCAGCATCAGGCGATTGAGCAATAATTTGAATACTGTCTAATGGAGTACCTTCTTTCCAGTGTCTGATTTCATTTAAACCTGCACCTCTGAAGAAAGTAATAGAGTTATCAGTAGTATCGTTATCTAATACCTGGCTGATAGCCCAGAAGCAATGAGCGTTACCGTCAGCATCTAAAACTACACTTACTGTTCCGTCATTCGACATAGCAGTATCAACCAAAGTTTTGTAGTTATAAGCAGGTACCGGAAACGAGTCAATAATGGTTTTAGTCCAGGTATCTCCGTTATCAGTCGATTTGAATAACATTAAGTCATCAGTTAATCCACCAATTACAATAGCTACGTTCGAACCTCTTGCATCCATTGCGTAGTTATCACCACCACCACTCCAGATACGGTCAGAGTTGTAACCTGTTAATACTTGTTTTTTAACTTCCCAGGTATTAGAGCTGATGTTTAAGCGTGAATAAACCTGAGGCGTTCTAACACCATTAATATAAGGTCTGTTAGGTTGGTTAGTGCCTGAATCAGTAAAAGAAGCAAATACGTGTAAGTAGTTACCCGACACTACACTTCTGTTCCAAAGCACACCCGGTATAGCTATGTTCGATGAATCTAAAACAGTAGTTCCTGTCCAGGTACCTGCACCTAAACCGGTTTTACGGTTTAACATTAAACCTGTTGCAGCACCTGCATTTGGCGTACCAGATGCTTTTACAATGTGCGATACAATCATTTCTTCGTTGGTAGCTGCGCTGTATGCATAGCAAGGGAAACCTGTACGTTCAGGGTCAATTCTTAAAGAAGCCGCTGTTGGGCTTATCCATGAAGTTCCGTTAAAGTGATTGTAGCCAGAACCCCTTGAATTAGATCCTTGAGCAGGATTGTCCTGAGAAGTGGTCCATGTTACAGAAACTTTTCCGCCTGAATGTAAATAAATGTGGTTAGCTACTGAGCCGTTGGTTTGTTGGTTGTTAGAAGTTTCACCAACTTTAGCTGATCTTTGGAACTCATTACCTTTACCAAAAGTTACAGTTGGTTTGTTATTACTGTTTACTCTAACTACAGAAGGTTTATCAGCCTCCTTAACCATTTTTGTTGCTTGCATCGGTTCAACCCCCGTTGATACCTTTGTAAGTCTTTTTTGTTGCGGTGCTTGCGCAAAAGCAGAAATGCTTAAGGCAGCCATACCAAATAGGAAAATTCTCTTCATATATATTCTTTTTTTAGTTTAGTTTAAAATGCAGAAATAACAATTAAATAACAAATTATCAAGCAGGGCGGTGGCTTTATTTGAACAGCCTTACCAAAAAATCCTTCAATATTTCCTGGTTGCTAAGTGCTACACTATTGATTCCCTTACTCTTTAAGTCATATTGGGCGCACAAGGCTATAATACGCTCCAATTCGCTCATAGAGTAATTTTTTACCAAATTCACATAATCGTCAGCCTGGTAATATCCTAACCCAAATGCAGACTGAATTGTTTTTTTATCGCGGGTATTTGTTTTTGATATAATATAAGCTTTGGCAAACATACCACTTGCCATGGCTACAAACGGAATAATGGAGAAGTCTTTATTCCTTGATAAATGATGCGCTATTTTAAATACCCTGTGTGTGTTTTTTGCCGCTATAGCCGAGAGTAACTCATACGGATTAAACTCCTTGCTGATACCTATATACTTTTCAATATCATTGTCCGTTATGTCCTTATCAGGGCCATTTTTATTAATAAACAATTTATCCAGTTCATTCGCAATTTTTGATAAATCACTTCCCAGTGAGTCAGCAATCAGTGCAATTGATTTATCATTAATAGTATAACCATGCGTTTGCACATAACTTTTTATCCAGGGCAATAAATCCTTTTCGTACAACTTGGCACTTTCAAAAGTTACATACTTATCAGCCGATTTATAGAACTTAGTTCGTTTATCGAGTTTTTTTCCTTTTACACATATAACCAATATAGTACTCGGAACCGGCTTTTCTAAATAAGCTTCAAATGGGTCAAAGTTTTTAAACCCTTGCGCTTCCTTTACAATAATAAGCTGCTTTTCAGCCATCATCGGGAAACGTTTGGCACTTTCAATTACCTGGCCGGGCTCCACATCCTTAGCATAAAATACCGTTTGGTTAAAACCTTTTTCATGTTCAGCCAATGCATTATGTTCTATGTAATTTGCAATAACATCAACAAAATAAGTTTCTTCGCCATGCAAAACATAAACCGGAGCAAACTTCTTTGCCTTTAAATCCTGCATTATTTTATTGAACTGAAGAGATATTTCTGTAGCCACTTTTCGTTTATTTTATGTTTGCAAATAATTAAAAGTTTTCGAGCCTTTTTATTTGATTTGTGAACATTTGTATACAAAACTTTGCACCTTAATCTGCCAACATATCCATTTAAGCTAAAAAAGCAGCAAAATAAGCCCTTTATTTACGACCAGATAAGGAAAAAATTTGTAAGCTTAAATCCCGAAGAATGGGTAAGGCAGCACATTATTAGCTATTTAATTACCCATAAAAATATTAGCAAAGCACATATTGCCGTTGAAAGGCAAATAGTGTATTTAAATACTACAAAAAGGTTTGATGTGTTGGTTTTTAACAGCAATGCCGAAACCGATATTTTAATTGAATGCAAAGCACCCACTGTTCAGCTAAGCAGCGAAACAGCCCTGCAACTGGCCTTGTACAACCAACAGTTCAAATGCAAAATCATTATCATCAGCAATGGGTTACAACATTTTTCGTGGCGCTTAAACCCCGAAAACCAATACGAATTATTTAGCTTTTTTGATTGATGTATTTCAAATTGTACATTTTTTTTTACCTTGCTCCCTATTTTTAAAACAATCAATTGAAAATTAAAATCTGCCATTTTTCTTCCGTACATAGTATTATAGACACACGCGTTTTTTACCGGGAATGTGTAAGTATGGCAACTGATTTTGATGTAACCCTCATTGCCATTGGTAATTTTTCAGGTAATAGAAATGGGGTTAAAATTATTGGTATTCCAAAACCTAAAAACCGCTGGCAAAGAGTTTTCGCCACTATTTTCAAGGTTTTTACACTGGCTTTAAAAGAACAGGCACATGTTTACCATATACACGATGCAGAAATGCTTCCCTTTGGCTTATTACTTTCCATGTTGGGCAAAAAAGTAATATACGATATTCATGAAAACACCAAACAGGACATCCTGCTCAAACCCTGGATTCCGGCCAAACGAAAACAACTAATTGCTAACTTTTACGACAAGTTGCTTAGCTATTCAAGTAACTTTATTCATTATATACCGGTAGTTGCCAATAACTCTTTCCTGCCCATTTTCCACGTAAAGCCCAACCAATATACCATTATTGAAAACTTTGCCGATGCCGAGCAAATGAAACCCTATCGCATAGACGACAGATTATCATTAACAGGCAATCACATTTTTTATGTAGGCATGATTAAGGACATGTATTACGACATCAATGTTTTAATAGATGCGCTTTACTTATTGAAACAAAAAGGTCAGGTGTATTACCTGCATTGTGTTGGCTACTTTGGTTCCAGAACAGACCAGAACTTTGAAAGCAATCCGCATTACCATGACATAAAAAATCAAATTCATTTTTATGGATACCTGGATATGGATACTGCTTATAAAATAAGTATGCAATGCCGTATAGCCATTTGTTTAAAAAACCAACCCACAGAAATGATTGTGAGCCATGAAAGGAAGTTTTTTGAATACCTGGCCGTAGGCTTACCATCGGTTTTTTGTAACAGCACCATTTATACTGATGTGCTGCAAAAATACCCCGTTGGCATAGCGGTTGATTTAAGCAATGCCAGCGAAGTAAGCAATGCTATTGCAAAATTATTTAACGATTCAGCCTTTTACGAAAGCTGTGTCGCTGCCTGTTTAAAGGCTACAGAAGAGCACTACAACTGGCAAAAAGAAGCAACAAAACTATCATCGTTATATTGTAAATTAGCCATAAACTAAAAGGTATGTATAATCAAATTGATCAATACATTTTTAACTGCATCACACTTAACGAAAGTGAGCTCAACTTCTTTCATTCCATATTACGGTTTAAAAAAGTAAAACGTAAAACACTTTTATTAACCATGGGCGAGGTTTGCAACTTTGAAGCCTTCATTATTAAAGGCTGTATGCGTATTTACCATATTGATGAAAACGACCAGGAAGTAGTATTGCATTTTGGTACCGAAAACTGGTGGGTAAGCGATTTGGCCAGCTATACACAAAATACACCTACCCAACTAAACATACAGGCACTGGAAGACTGTGAACTGTTTATTATAGAGAAACAGGATAAAGAAAAACTATTCGAAGCTGTTCCGCAATTTGAACGTATGTTTAGGTTAATGATTCAGAAAACACATGCTGCCCTGCAACAGCGTTTTTTAAATACATTATCCAAAGATGCCGAAACACGTTACAAAACTTTTTTACTCACCTATCCGGAAATACCGCAGCGTGTAGCACAACACCATATTGCCTCTTTTTTAGGAATAAGTGCTGAGTTTCTGAGTAAAATACGAACCAAAATGGCTAAAAACCATTCCTGAATTTTTATTAGCGATTATAAATTAATCACGTATTTTTGAAAACTTTTTTTAATAGTATGGACAGAATTTATCTTGATAACGCAGCAACTACTCCTCTTGACAAAACAGTTGCAGATGCCATGTACAATGTAATGGTGAACGAATTTGGTAACCCAAGTAGTACCCATGCACACGGCAGAGTAACGCGTAGTTTAATTGAAGAATGCAGAAGAAAAGTTGCCAAGTTAATCAATTGTTCACCGGGTGAAGTATTTTTTACCTCGGGCGGTACCGAAGCCGATAATATGGCTATTAGAAAAGCGGTAAAAGATTATAATATAAAAAACATTATTACCTCTCCTATTGAGCACCATGCGGTATTGCATACCATAGAAGAACTTGACCATGCAGGAAAAATAAAAATGCATTTGGTTCAATTAACAGAAAATGGACATGTTAATTACGAACATTTAGAAGAACTATTAAAAAACAACCCGAATGCATTAGTAAGTTTAATGCATGCCAATAACGAAATAGGTAATTTATTAAACGTTGAACTGGTAGGTAATTTATGCGAACAATACAATGCTTTATTTCATTGCGATACGGTTCAAACCATAGGCCACTACCCTATTGATGTACAAAAGTTAAAAGTACATTTTATAGCTTGTGCAGCACATAAATTTAACGGACCAAAAGGTGTTGGTTTTATTTATATAAACTCCACTACCAAATTACAGCCATTTATTACCGGTGGTGCGCAAGAAAGAAACATGCGTGGTGGTACAGAAAACCTGTATGGTATAGTTGGCCTTACTGCCGCTTTAGAGTTAGCCTATAGCCATGTAGCCGAAAAACAAGAACAAATTCAATCGTTAAAAACATACATGATTGAAAAACTGAAAGCAGCCATACCCGGAATAAAATTCAATGGCGATGCGGAAGGTAACTCACTATATACTGTATTAAACGTGTCATTCCCCCCACACCCGATTGGCGAAATGTTATTATTTAAATTAGACATTGCGGGTATTTCAGTAAGTGGAGGTAGTGCTTGCAGTAGTGGTTCAGAAGTTGGAAGCCATGTATTACGTGCTTTGAATGTAGAACCAAACAGAGCTCCCGTTCGTTTTTCATTTGGCAAACAAAATACCAGAGAAGATATTGATAGAACAGTTGCTGTTTTAGCTGAAATGTTTGAGTCGAAAAAGGCCACCGTTTAATATTTCATCAAACCTGTATCCAAGCATTAGTTAACGACTAAACTTCCTTTTTAGTTCGTTTAAATTTTTTATTTTTATTTTTTTACCGAATACTTGCATTTATGATATTTGTTAGTAAATTCGTTTTCATAATCAATCCATTCATCGCCTATACACACACATATTTACACTAACCAATTAAAAATTACTGTTTGCTAAAAGATTTACAAAACCTTTAAAAGCCTAAAACCATGCAAACTTCAAATGTTAGTGACGATGAATTAATTATTCAGTATCTGAATGGTAATGCCCGTAGTTTTGAAATTTTACTGCGTAAGCATAAAAATGCTGCTTTCGCTACTATTTTACAAAAAGTAAGAAGTAAAGATGTTGCTGAAGAAATTTTCCAAAATGTATTCATCAAAATTATTGAAGTAATTAATGATGGGAGATACACTGAAATTGGTAAGTTTAAGCCGTATCTATTGTGCTTATGCAATAATTTTTGTATTGACTACCTGCGTAAATTACCGCGTAAAAAAGAAATTGTATTTTCCAGTTTCATCAGTTCATCTGATGGAGATGAATCATTTTCTTATTTTGATAACTATGCTGACGACAAGGTTAAAATGCCTTTTGTTGAATATGAGGCTGAACAAGAAGCTAAAATAATACGCCAACTAATATTGGAGCTACCGCAAGACCAGCAGGAAGTTATTATCTTAAAGCAATGGGGTAATATGAAATTCAGGGAAATTGCTGAACATTTGGGCGAAAATATAAATACCATTCAGGGCCGCTTCAGGTATGGTGTAAAAAGATTAAAATTCCTGTTAAAAAAACATCAGGTTGAAATTTCACCTAATTAAAGATATTTTTGGCATTATATTTTCTTGAACAAAAGTATTATGCCTAAATCACTATTTTTATTCGCTGCTTTGTTATGTATGCTTGGCTCAAAAGCACAGGATACTATTCGGAACATCACATTACCCGACTTTATTGTAAATGCACAGAAAGATCCTGAATACGAAAAAAAATACCAGCGTTTGGTATACAACGTAAAAAAGGCACTACCCTATGCAAAACTAGCTGCTTTCAGGTACCAGATGCTTGAGCAAAACCTGCAGTTGTTAAATACAGAGAAAGCACGTAAAGCTTATTTAAAGAAAACGGAAGCCAATATAAAGGACCAGTTTATGGATGACCTGAAAGGGTTAACTGTTAGCCAGGGAAAAATATTGATTAAGCTTATTTACAGGGAAACGGGTAAAACCACCTACGAATTATTAGAAACTTACCGTGGTAGCTTTACTGCTTACTATTGGCAGGGTATGACCAAATTCTTTGGTGGTAATTTAAAAGATGAATACAACCCGGTGGAAGATTGGCAAATAGAACAAATCATCAAGCAGCTTGGCTTTGAATAAATTGTTCTATTCCCCCTCTCCTTATTGCTTTATTTTCTTACATCACTTTCGTTCAGTACGGCCATTATACTGTCAGCAAAAGCTATTTGCGTTTCTTGTCCGTTGTTCACAATAAATATTTCGCATTTGCAAAACATTAGCTTGCTGCCTGCTTTGTATACATGCCCCACAGCTTTTAAGCGCTGCCCTTTACCCGGATTTATATAATTAACTTTTAAATCAACCGTAACTACGCCCTGGTTTGTATTTACTAAAGTATAGGCCGCAAAACCGGTTGTAATATCGGCCATAGTAGCAGTAACACCTCCGTGAGCAAAACCCATTTGTTGTAAATGTCTTTGTTCCAAATCCAAATAAGTTTCAATATAGCCTGCCTCTATGGTTTTAAATTGATAACCCACATCCTGCATAAATAAATTGCCTGTTGATTTTTCAATAATCATTTCTTTAAAATTAGCATTAGCAGGAGTCCAGTTCAAGTTTTCTATCATGGTTAATAAAATAATTTACGTTTTTAAGTTAAATAAAATATTTTGCGAATGTAAGTCTAGCTCATGCAAACAGAAAATAATTTATCACTACAAATAAAACATTACATTGACAGCGATTATAACGCTGAAAGTAGTTTTAGATACCAGTACTTCTTAATTATTGCACAGCATGAAATGTTATCAATAATAGCTGACGAACAAATAAACAGGGTTGTTTCATTTAAAATATTTACCAATAATGCTATTTCGTTTCTGGACATGAATTATGACCAGCTGAAAGAACTAAATGAAATATCCGATGAATTTAAACCTAATTATAAAAGTAAAAAAGTAATTATAGCGGATGATTGCTGCACTTTAGTGCCTGATAGCTTAAATAATATTATAGAGTCAGAGGCTTACTACCAGTTAAACAAACGCATAAAACTTAACTCGCAGGTCTTATACAATAAGTTCAATTTATTGCATACAGTTAGCCTATTCAATATCAGGAATGAAATATTGAAATTTATTCGTTTCAATATGCCAACAGCTGAAATACTGCACCAGTCATTACTGTTTATAAAAGCATGCAGCCACCTGGAAGAAACCAATACGGAACATACGCTTTACCTGAATCTGCATGTTGATTATATTGAGATTTTGCAATTTAAAAACGACCAGATTCATTTTTATAACAACTTTAAATTTGATAGCCAGACAGACATAGCCTATTATGTATTGGCAGTTGCCGAACAGTTAAATATAAGTAAGGATTTGCATTTAGTAGTATTTGGAGGTATTGAGGTAAATGACAGCCAATACCTGTTACTAAAAAAATATTGCAGCAAAATTGAATTAGGCAAACGCTTAGATAAGTTTACTTATCCTTCAGATTTTTCAAAAATGCCACCGCATTTTTATTTTGCTGCTTCAAGTGTATTGCTTTGCGAATAATCAGTGGTACACATAAAGGAATTATAATTAATCCTCCCAAAGGTTTACCGGTTCGCCCCACAACAGACAGGGCTAAAGAAAGCTTATTCAATATTTTAGAAAACAACTTTAATTTTGATAAACTACATTGTTTGGATTTGTTTAGTGGAACAGGCAATGTAGCTTATGAATTTTGCAGCAGAGGTGCTGATAAAGTAGTGAGTGTTGATTTGGATTTTGGCTGCGTAAACTTTATAAAAGAAACAGCAAAAAAACATCATTTTACACAGTTGAAAACATTTAAGAAAAATGCTTTTACTTTTATTCAGCAATGTGAGGAAACGTTTGATATTATTTTTGCTGATGCACCTTATGCATTAGATGCTTTGGCAAGTATTCCTGAACACATTTTTAATAAACAACTCCTTAATACGGATGGATGGCTTATAGTAGAACACCAAAGTAATTTGGATTTAAGCCAACAAAAGCATTTTTTTGATTGCAGAAAATATGGCCAATCGGCTTTTAGTTTTTTTAAACATACCTAAATTTTATTTTGATGAAACGCATTGCTCTTTTTCCGGGAACTTTTGACCCCATAACCATTGGACACGTAAACATAATAGAGCGTGCAATGCCTTTATTTGATGAAATTATAGTGGGTATAGGCCATAATAGCTCAAAGAGTACCCTATTTACCATAGAACAACGTTTGCAATGGATTAACGATATTTTTGCGAATGAGCCCAAAGTACAGGCCAAAGCATACGAAGGATTAACTGTTACTTTTTGCGAACAAATAAACGCACAGTATATTTTACGTGGTATACGCACCATGGCTGATTTTGACTATGAAAAAAACATAGCTCAGATGAATAAAATAATTCATCCGCAAACGGAAACTATTTTCCTGATGTGCGACCCTGCCTATACACCTATCAGTTCATCGGTAGTGCGCGATTTAATAAGAAACAATGGCGAAACAAGCCAGTTTTTGCCTAAAGAAATTAAGTGGTAATAAGCCATAAAAAAAGCGACTAATATTTAGTCGCTTTTTTTATAAAATCATTTCTGATTTAATCAATTTTATAACTCTTTTTACGTTTGGTAATATCTATTCGCTGATCTACTTTTTCTACCAACACATCTTTACCATAAATAAAGTCTTTTCGTTTGTATTCTGTTGGCACTATTCTATCTGTTAAATAAATAGCATCTTTAGGGCAAGCCTCTTCACACAAACCACAGAAAATGCAACGCAACATATTTATTTCATATTTGGCTGCATATTTTTCTTCGCGGTATAAATGTTCTTCTCCTTTTTTGCGCTCTGCGGCATCCATCGTAATAGCTTCTGCAGGACATGATACTGCACATAAACCACAAGCCGTACAGTTTTCGCGTCCTTCGGCATCACGCTTTAAAACATGCATACCTCTGTAAACGGGGCTAAACTCCCTGGTAACTTCAGGATAACGCAATGAAACGCTCTTTTTAAACATGTGCTTAAAAGTTACGCCCATACCCGATAATATAGCAGGAATATAAAGCTTTTCTTTAAAGCTCATTTCCTTATTGCTTACTACTTTTGATCTATTGGTTAATTGCATTTTACTTTTTATTTTAATATACCGTCTACTATTCCGTATGCTAATGATTCGTTTGCATCCATCCAATAATCACGGTCAAAATCGGCTAATACTTTTTCTATTGTCTGTCCACAGTTATCAGCTAAAATCTGAGCACCTAATTTTTTTGTTTTTAAAATTTCCTGTGCCTGTATTTGTATGTCTGACGATTGTCCTTGCGCACCACCGCTAGGTTGGTGTATCATTACTTTTGCATTAGGGTATATATAACGTTTCCCTTTTGTTCCGGCTGATAATAATATGGAACCCATAGAAGCGGCTAAACCCATACAAATAGTTGATACCGGTGAACTGATTGACTTTATGGTATCGTAAATAGTAAAACCAGAGGTAACATAACCACCCGGGCTATTAATAATTAAACTAATATCTTTTCCCGGTTCAATCATATCCAGGTAAAGCAGTCTATCTATTACGTGTTTAGCAGAATCATCATCTACTTGTCCCCATAAAAAAACTTTGCGTTCGGTTAATAGTTTATAATCAATTATATCGTTAATTTTTACTGTATTTTCCATGCTTCTAGTTTATTTAATTTATTTGCTAAAAAAGGTTAATCCGCCACCTGTTAATAACACGTTTAATATTGACAATGGTAATAATACCTGCCAGCCTAATTTCATTAGTTGGTCGTAACGGAAACGTGGTATTGTCCAGCGAATCCACATAAAGAAAAACACAAAGAAAATAGCTTTTGTAAACAAGGCACCAAAGCTAATTATTGACACTAAATTAGGGTCTAAAACAGTACTTAAATAAGCTAAGCCGGGGAAATTATAACCACCAAAATATAAGCACGAAATAATAGCACCTGAAATAAACATATTGATATACTCAGCAAACAGGTATAAACCCAGTTTCATTGACGAATACTCTGTATGGTAACCACCTACTAATTCTGTTTCACACTCCGGTAAATCAAATGGGGTTCTGTTACATTCAGCAAAAGCACAAATAAGGAAAATAATAAAGCCTAAGGGCTGGTAAAATATATTCCAGTTTAAACCACTTACAGGAATAAAGCCCCAAAGGTTTCCCTGACCTTGTTCTTGCACAATGGTTGTTAAACTTAATGAGCCACTCATCATGATAATGGCAATAAGCGACATACCCATAGCCAACTCATAACTGATCATTTGGCTTGAAGCACGCACTGCACCTAATAAAGCAAACTTATTGTTAGAGGCCCATCCTCCTATCATAATACCATATACGCCTAAACTTACCACGCCAAATACATATAAAATTCCAATATTAATATCAGCTACTTGTAATACGTATTTTACGCCATCAAATTCCATAGCTGTTCCCCAAGGAATAACGGCACTGGTCATTAAAGCGGTAATCATAAATATACATGGACCTAAAATGAATAATAATTTATCGGAAACATTTGGAATAATTTCCTCTTTCATAAACATTTTTACTCCATCGGCAATGGGTTGTAATAAACCAAATGGTCCCGCACGGTCAGGCCCTATCCTATCTTGCATAAATGCAGCTACTTTTCGTTCGCCATAAGTAGCGTAAGCTGCAACACCAAGACTTATTAAAAATAAAATGACGATAAGTGCTATTTTAAAAAATAATAAAAACATTATTTGTTATCTCCCTCCGTTAAAGCAATTGGTTTTATATTATTTAAAGTTAATTCTCTTGGCTTTACCATTTTTTGATAATGATTGGCTGAAATAACTGATTGGTGACTGATGGCTCTTGGTCCTTCAATAGTCCAATCGCTTGTTTTCTTTTTGTCGAAACGGCAAGTATTACAAATAAATTCCTCTACCTCACCCCATTGGTCCTTACGCCCTGTAACACGTAAAACGTCTTCGCCTTTGTACCAAATTACTGCCTTGCCACTGCATTTATCACAATCTCTATGGGCATCTACCGGTTTGGTAAACCAAACACGGCTTTTAAACCTGAAAGTTTTATCGGTTAATGCACCAACCGGACATACATCTATTACGTTTCCGCTAAAATCGTTTTCAATAGCCTGTTCAATATAGGTTGAAATTTCACTGGCATCGCCACGATTCATTACACCATGTACACGTCCGTCTGTAATTTGCTCGGCTACTTTTACGCAGCGATAGCAAAGTATACAACGGGTCATATGCAATTGAATTTTATTTCCAATATCAATTTTGTTAAACGTTCTGCGTTCAAAATCGGTACGTGTTTTTGCAGAGCCATGCTCGTAACCTAAATCTTGTAACTGGCACTCTCCAGCCTGGTCACAAATAGGACAATCTAATGGATGGTTCAACAATAAAAATTCAACTACTCCTTTACGTGCATCAATTACCTTTTCAGAGGTCATGTTTTTTACTTCCATACCATCCATAACAGTGGTACGGCAACTTGCTACCAATTTAGGCATAGGACGCGGGTCTTTTTCAGAGCCTTTGCTTACTTCTACCAAACACGTGCGGCAATAACCCCCACTTGTTTTCAATTTGCTGTAATAGCACATAGTTGGTGGTGCCACCTCTGGCCCAATCATTCTAGCTGCCTGCAAAATGGTTGTTCCGTCTGCTACTTCTATTGTTTGTCCGTCTATTGTTACTTTTGCCATTTAATAATTTCTTTTAGTCATTAATCAGACTTTTATATTTATGCTGTTGCCAGATTGTGCATGTTATGGTAATGCTTTACCTCTTTAATAACAGCAGGATTTTTTACATACTCTTCAAACTCATGTCTGAAATGACGTATAGCACTTGCTACCGGCCAGGCTGCTGCATCGCCTAAAGGACAAATGGTATTTCCTTCTATTTTACGTTGAATTTCCCAAAGTAAATCTACATCCTCCAAAGTACCGTGTCCGTCTAATATTTTATGCAATATTTTTTCCATCCAACCTGTTCCTTCACGGCACGGGCTGCATTGTCCGCAACTTTCATGGTGATAGAAACGTGCAAACGTATGTAAGTTTTGAACAATACTGGTTGTTTCATCCATTACAATGAATCCGCCTGAACCTAACATGGTTCCGGTTGCAAAACCACCATCAGCCAAGCTTTCATAGCTCATTAAGCGCTTTTCGCCAGCAGCTGTAGTTAGTATCATTTCAGCAGGTAAAATAGGTACTGATGAACCTCCCGCAACCACTGCTTTTAATTTTTTACCATTCTTTATACCACCACAATATTCATCGCTGTATATAAAATCTTCTACAGTAATACCCATTTCAATTTCGTACACACCGGGTTTATTGATATGTCCTGATGCTGAAATTAATTTGGTTCCTGTTGATTTGCCGATACCAATACCTGCATACCAGTCGCCACCATTGTTTACAATAGGTACAACAGCTGCTATGGTCTCCACATTGTTTACCACTGTAGGGCAACCATACAAACCGGCTATAGCTGGGAATGGCGGCTTAATTCTTGGGTTACCGCGTTTACCTTCGAGGCTTTCTAATAATGCAGTTTCTTCGCCACATATATAAGCGCCACCACCACATTGAACATATAAGTCTAAGCTGTAATTGGTGCCTAATATATTTTTACCTAGCCAGCCTGCTGCATAAGCTTCGGCAATGGCTTTTTCTAATATTTTAATAATATAAAAGTACTCTCCACGCACATAAATGTATGAAGTATTGGCTCCTAAAGCAAAGCTTGAAGTAATCATTCCCTCAATTAACAAATGAGGGATTTTTTCCATTAAATACCTGTCTTTAAAAGTTCCGGGCTCGCTCTCATCAGCATTACAAACCAAGTATCTGGCTACACCTTCCGGCTTGGCCAAAAAACTCCATTTCATACCTGTAGGGAAACCTGCTCCACCACGCCCGCGTAATCCTGATTTTTTAACTTCTTCCACAATTGCATCGGGTGCCATTGTTTTTAAAGCTTTCTCCACTGAAGCATAACCGCCTTTTTCACGGTATACGGCTAAAGTATTAATTCCCGGTACGTCTATGTGTTCTAATAATATTTTTTTACTCATTGTAATTTAGCTCTCAGAATTAATAATTACGCTTAGTTTTTTCTAAATGTATCAATGTCTAAATATTTACTGTGCTCAGTTTTATTGCTCCATTCGTTAATTAAAGCATCCACTTTTTCAAAGGTCAGGTTTTCATGAAAATCTGCACCTAATTGAAGCATTGGAGCCGTTCCGCAGCTTCCCAAACATTCTACTGTTTTTAAAGTAAACTTACCATCGGCAGTGGTTTCACCATCTTTAATACCTAATTTATTTTCAATATGCTCCACTATTTCATTGGCTCCACGTAACCAGCATGAACTTGTTCTGCACACTTCAAGCAAACATTTACCTACCGGCTTTAAGTTGTACATACTGTAAAACGAAGCCACTTCATATACCTCAACAGGTTTAATATTTAATAACGATGCCACATAATCCATTACAGGTGCACTTAACCAACCATCAAATTCCGCTTGTGCTAAATGCAAAAGCGGTAATAATGCGGATTTTTGCTTGCCTTCGGGATAACGTTTGATAATACTTTGCACCATGGCAAGTGTTTCATCATTAAATTTTATTTCATTCATTTTTGCAATAACGTTGAATGTTGAATGTTGGATTTTTACTTATCCGAACAAACAAACTTTTGTATTTTATTAATTCTATTTATTGAATGTTGAATGCATTAATTAAGCATTCAAAACCCATCATTCATAAATTTTTATGCGTCCAGTTCGCCAGCAATTACATTCATGCTACTCATGGTTAAAATTGCATCTGAAAGCATAGAGCCTTTTATCATTTCCGGATAAGCCTGGTAAAATATAAAACATGGCCTACGGAAATGTAAACGGTAAGGAGCACGTCCTCCATCACTTACCATGTAAAACCCTAATTCGCCATTTCCACCTTCTACTGAATGAAATACTTCTCCTACCGGAACTGTTGCCTCGCCCATTACTATTTTAAAGTGGAAAATTAACGCTTCCATATTATTATAAACTTCTTCTTTCGGAGGTAAGAAGAAATCAGGCACATCAGCAAAAAATTTACCTTCTGGTAAGTTTTCCAAAGCTTGTTTTATAATTTTTAAACTTTCTCTGATTTCATGCTGACGAACCATAAATCTATCGTAGGTATCGCCTTGTGTTCCCAATGGAATCATAAAGTCAAAATCCTGATACGAACTATATGGATTCATTACACGCACATCGTAATCAACTCCTGCAGCACGTAAATTAGGGCCAGTAAAGCCATAATTTAAAGCGCGTTCTGCACTTATTGGTCCTACATTTATAATGCGGTCCATAAATATCCTGTTGCGTTCAAGCAAGCCTGAAAACTCATCAAAGTATTTAGGAAAATCTGTTAAAAATTCACGTATACGTCTGATACATTCAGGAGTAAAGTCTCTTTCCAATCCCCCTATTCTACCAATGTTGGTGGTTAAACGTGCACCACAAACCTGTTCGTAGATATCGTATATTTTTTCGCGCCATTGAAACATGTAAGTAAATCCGGTTAAAGCACCAGTATCTACACCAATAACTGCATTACAAACCAAATGGTCGGCAATACGAGCCAGTTCCATAATAATTACACGCATGTAATCAACACGCTTGGGTGTTTCTACTCCTAATAACTTTTCTACTGTCATGTGCCAACCCATATTGTTAATGGGCGATGAGCAATAGTTTAACCTGTCGGTTAATGGTGTTATTTGGTAATATGGACGATGTTCTGCAATTTTTTCAAAAGCACGGTGTATATATCCAATGGTTGAGGTGGCATCATGAATAATTTCACCATCCATTTTCAATATATTTTGAAATACACCATGTGTTGCTGGGTGTGTAGGACCGAGATTTAAAATATTATAATCCTCTTTCCCGCTTTTTGTATTTAATTCTAATGATTCAATCATTTAATTTTATATCATTTAAAACCCAAAGGATTTATCGTCCAAAATAACTATCGTTTTTGTCTGTTCTTGTTCCGTCTTCTAACGGATACTCTTTTCTCATCGGGAAATAATCCATTTCATCTGCATTTAAAATGCGTCTTAAATTAGGATGTCCAATAAAGTTTATTCCAAAAAAATCAAAGGTTTCTCGTTCCTGCCAGTTAGCTGAGCTAAATAAAAACGTAGCTGAATCAATACTTGGATTTTCAATAGGCATATAACATTTTATGCGTAAACGTACATTGTTTACCAAGCTATGTATATGGTAAATAGCTCCAATTTCTTTGCCTTTTATTTCCGGATAATGAATACCGCATACATCAGTTAAAAACTGCATTTGCAATTCTTTATGATTGTATAAAAACTGGAGTAAATCTTTGATACTGTTTTTATCAAACTCAATGGTTAACAAACCATACGGCTCGTAAGAGCTATACACTTTATCGCCAAATTGATTGGTAATTTCAGCTAAAATATATTCGTTATTTATGTTTACCATTATTGTATTCCGTAACTTCCTAAAAGTGCTTTATACTCATCTGAATTTCTTCTTCGAAGCGATTCGTTTTTAACTATTTCCTGTAATTTTAAAATACCATCAATTATTTGCTCGGGACGCGGAGGGCAACCGGGTACATATACATCTACCGGAATTACTTTATCAATTCCCTGTAATACTGAATAGGTATCAAATATACCACCGCTTGAAGCGCATGCACCAATAGCTATTACCCAGCGAGGTTCTGCCATTTGCAAATACACTTGTTTTAAAACCGGTCCCATTTTTTTAGCAATCGTTCCGGCAACCAATAAAACATCGGCCTGACGAGGCGAAAAGCTGATACGTTCTGAACCAAAACGAGCCAAATCGTAATTTGAACCCATGGTAGCCATAAACTCAATACCACAACACGAAGTAGCAAAAGGTAAGGGCCATAGTGAATTTGCCCTGGCCAACCCAATTATTTTATCTAACGAGGTGGCTTGAAAACCTGGTCCTTCGATACTTGGTGGAGTTGGTGAAATTTTTATATCTGACATTCTAAGTTATTTATCGATTGAGCGTTTTTAATTTTATAGATTTAACCGGGGTAGAAAAACCTGTTACTCCCATTTTAGAGCACCACGCTTAATAATATAGGCAAAGCCAATTAAAAGTGTTCCAATAAAAAGAAGCATTTCAACAAAACCATGTGTGCCTAATTCTTTAAAATTAACAGCCCACGGGTACATAAAAATAACTTCCACATCGAACATTACGAACAATATAGCTGTTAAAAAATATTTTATAGAAAAAGGTAAACGAGCATTTCCCTGACTGTCAATTCCACATTCGAAAATCTCTAACTTATCACTTGTTTTACGCTTAGGACCAAGGAAATGCGTAGCTAGCATAGTAGTAGCCACAAAGCCAAAGCCCACTAAAAACTGGATAAATATTGCCGCATAATCAACCGAAATGTTCATGTTATTTAATTTTAAATCCGTGCGAAAATAAGCGGTTTTACTATTTATAAAAACTATTCATAACAAAAATATTAACATCATTTAAGCAAAATAGATTTATCTCAAAAAAATAATGTTTAGCCACATTTTTATGAATAAAATTTAGTTGGAATATGTAACCTTGCGTTCCAAACAATTTAACATATTTACCATGCAAAATTATAAATATTCTGTTGCTGAAAGATTGATGCAATACGTACAGATAGATACCACTGCCGACCCCAACAGCACCACTAATCCAAGCAGTGAAAAGCAAAAGGATTTAAGCAAATTACTTTGCCAGCAATTAATTGATTTAGGTTTAAAGCAAGTAGAAACGGATGAGTTTGGTTATGTTTATGCCACTATTCCATCAAATACTACTAAAAAAGTGCCTGTTATTTGTTTTTGCTCGCACGTTGATACCAGCCCCGACTGCAGCGGTACTAATGTTAAACCTATATTACACAAAAACTGGAATGGAAATGATATTGTAATGCCTGACGACAATACGGTGGTGTTATCATCAAAAAACCATCCCTATTTATTGGAAAGAGTTGGTGATGATTTAATTACAGCAAGTGGTTTAACGCTATTAGGTGCTGATGATAAAGCTGGTGTGGCTATTATCATGGATTTAGCGCAATTGCTTATCAGTCATCCGGAAATTAAACATGGTGATATCAGGGTTTTATTTACACCTGACGAAGAAATTGGCCAGGGAGTAGATAAAATAGATATGAAAAAGCTGAATGCTGATTTTGGTTATACCTTAGATGGTGGAGAAAGAGCACATTTGGAAGGTGAAACATTTAGTGCAGATGGTTGTAAAGTAATATTTAATGGTATAAGCGCGCATCCGGGTTATGCTAAAAACAAAATGGTAAGTGCTATAAAAGCAGCTTCATACTTTACCAGTTTATTGCCAAGCGACAATATGTGTCCTGAAAAAACAGATGGTTACGAAGGTTTTGTACATCCGGTTTCTATAGAAGGTACTGTTGAAAAAGCTACTGTTGGCTTCATAGTACGCGATTTTGAAACAGCCAAACTAAAAGAACACGAAGCCATGCTTGCTGACTTGGCTCAAAAAACCATTGATAAATTTGCCGGTGCTACATTTGAGATAAAAGTAACTGAGCAATACAGGAACATGAAAGAAATTTTGGATCAATATCCACAGGTAATGGCCAATGCTGAAGAAGCTTACAAACGTGCAGGCTTAACTGTTGTTAAAACTAATATTCGTGGAGGAACTGATGGCTCAAGACTTTCATTTATGGGATTACCTTGTCCGAATATATTTACCGGGGAAATGGCTATACACAGCAAGCAAGAATACGTTAGTGTTCAGGATATGCAAAAAGCTGTTGATGTATTGGTAGAACTGGTTCAGGTTTGGGAACAACAGGCCTAACTAATATGTATTCAAACAAAAAAGCCTCTTAGCAAATTTACTAAGAGGCTTTTTTGTTAAGCATGTATTCCAAATTGTTTAGCAGCTAAATAGCGTTCCGCATCTAGTGCAGCCATACAACCACTACCAGCGGCTGTTACTGCTTGTCGGTATATTTTATCCTGAGCATCGCCACAGGCAAATACGCCCTCCACTATTGTTTTACTGGTACCTGGTATGGTAATTAAGTAACCGGTTTCATCCATTTCCAGGTATGGTGCAAATATTTCTGTATTTGGTTTATGGCCAATGGCCACAAAAAAACCACCTATTTCTATGGTTCTTAATTCGCCCGTTTTATTGTTTTTTATTCTTACTCCCTCTACCTTGTGGTCACCCAGAATTTCATCAGTTTCTGAGTTAAACAAAATTTCAATATTCGGAGTATTCTGTACCCTGTGCTGCATAACTTTTGAAGCCCTGAATTCATCCTTTCTTACTATCATATATACCTTACTGCATATTTTTGCAAGGTAGCTGGCTTCTTCGCAAGCTGTATCACCGGCACCTACAATAGCAACTTCTTTACCTCTGAAAAAGAAGCCATCACAAACAGCACAAGCAGAAACACCATGTCCGTTTAATTTATTTTCACTTTCAATACCTAACCACTTAGCACTTGCGCCAGTTGAAATAATTACCGTATCGGCTAATACTTCTTTGGTTTCATCAACTGTAATTTTATAAGGAGGGCGACCGTCAAAATCAACTTTAGTTACCATTCCGTAACGTATATCGGTTCCAAATCTTTCTGCCTGTTTTCTAAAATCTTCCATCATTTCAGGCCCCATAATACCATTAGGGTAACCCGGATAATTTTCAACATCGTTGGTTATGGTTAATTGTCCGCCCGGTTGAGGGCCTGTGTACATAACAGGTTTTAAATCGGCACGTGCTGCATAAATAGCTGCTGTATAACCGGCAGGGCCACTACCTATAATAAGGCAATGTATATGTTCTAATTGTTCTGACATTTTACTTTGAATTAATTTTCAATTTTATTGCTTTTGCTATTTCATTTATAAACAATAATACCACAGATAGGTTTTTGCATATTCTCCATAAACAAGTTGCTTTATTTTCTTGCTATTACAAACCCACGCTCCTTTTTTAGCACAATATTTGAATATATTGCCCCCATGATTAAGAAATATTTATTTATCGCATTTCTGCTTTTAATTAAATTGGGTTTTGCCCAGGAAAAGCCTTTTACTTCTACTAAAAACGGGCGGGCAGAAAAAATGTTTAATGAAGCTTTATCTAATTACAATTTGCAAAATTATAGCGAAGCTATAGCACTTTGTAACAAAGCTATTAATGCTGATAACAACTATATAGATGCAAGAATGCTTTTATCTGATTTGTACGAACGCAATGAACAGGAAGAAAAATCGCAGGAAATTTATCACCAACTAGTACTTATAAATCCCAATTTTCCATTAGCTTATTTGGGATTGGCAAGCTACCAGTTTGAGCATGCACAATACGACAGTGCTTACATAAACATAAAAAAGTTTGTATCTTACCCTGATTGGTATGCTCGTAAACCCATTGGCTTAAAATTAGAAAAACATATTGATTTTGCTGTACAGGCTATTAAAAACCCGGTACCTTATAAACCTATTAATTTAGGACAAAATATCAATTCAGTTCACGATGATTATTTCCCGGTATTAACCGCTGACGGGCAAACATTAATATTTACAAGAAACTTAGGTGATAGGTTTTCAGGAAACGAAGATTTTTTTATCAGTAAAAAGAATGAAGATGTGTTTTCATTAGCAAAACCATTAGGCTATCCAATTAATACTGACCAAAACGAAGGAACGGCCTCTATAAGTGCTGACGGGCAGTATATATTTTTTACTTTTTGTACACCTGAAGCAAGTTGCGATATAGAATTAAGCAGATTGGACGGAGCAAGTTGGAGCGAACCTAAAAATTTAGGACCACCTGTAAATACAAGACACTGGGAAACCCAGCCAAGTGTCTCGTTCAATGGAAAAACAGTTTATTTTGCCAGTGAACGTCCGGGAGGTTTTGGTGGTAGCGATATTTGGATGACAAACTACAATAATGGTAAATGGTCACCGCCTGTTAATTTGGGTCCAGAAATAAATACGGACAGTGAAGAACAATACCCTTTTATTGCATTAGATGATAAAACTTTGTATTTTGTAAGTAAAGGACATCCGGGTATGGGTGGTCTGGATATTTTCAGAAGCAAAAAAGATGCAAATGGCCGCTGGCAAAAACCGGTTAATATAGGTTACCCTATTAACACAAATAAAGATGAACAAAGTTTCAGTATTACATCTGACGGAGTAAATGCTTTTATTTCATCGGCTAAATCAGGAGGTTTTGGAGGATTGGATATTTATAAGTTTGAGTTGTACAAAGAAGCCAGACCTGAGCAAACAGGTTATGTAAAAGGTGTAGTTTACGATGCTGTTAAAAAGAACAAACTTTCAGCTAAGTTAGAGTTAATTGACCTAGCAACCAATAAAACAGTTATTGAAACTTACTCCAACAAAATAAGTGGTGAGTTTCTGATGTGTTTGCAGGGCAATAAAAATTATGCATTAAATGTGAGCCTGGCAGGTTATTTATTCTATTCGGAAAATTTTAGTTTAAAAGATCAAAGCGCTACCAATCCTTTATTGTTGGATGTTCCGTTAATTCCAATAACTGCCGGAGCCAAAGTGGTACTAAAAAATATTTTTTTCGAAACGGCTAAGTTTGATTTAAAACCGGAGTCAGTAACTGAGTTGGATAAATTGGTTCAGTTTTTACAGGCAAACCCCAAATTAAAAGTTGAAATTGGCGGGCATACAGATAACCAGGGCAATAAGCAAAGTAACCTCTTATTATCAAACAACAGGGCAAAAGCTGTTTATGATTACTTGGTAGAAAAGAAAATAAACCCTGCTCAAATTTCTTATAAAGGCTATGCAGAAACACAACCCATTGCTGATAATTTAACAGAGAGCAACAGAAGCAAAAACAGAAGAACGGAGTTTAAAATTATCCAGTAAGTTTATGTTTGAAAGTAAAACAACAGTAAGAGTAAGGTATGCAGAAACTGACCAAATGGGTGTGGTATACCATGGCAACTATGCACAATACTTAGAAATTGGCAGAACTGATGCCTTAAGACAAATGGGGCTTACCTACAAAAGCTTTGAAGAAAACGGAATAATGATGCCTGTTATCAGCTTACAATGCCAGTATATTAAACCTGCTTATTACGATGATGAATTAACTATAGTAACCATGATGAAAGAATTACCTAAAATACGTAACCACTTTCATTACGAAATATACCGCGATACAAACATTTTAATAGCAAAGGCTGAAGTGGTATTAGTAAATATTGATATGAAAACAAAAAGGCCATGCTTAGCCCCTACTATCTTAATTGAAAAACTAAAAGCCTATTTTGAATAAATGATTGTATGGTTTATGTAAATAAAACGTTCGTTTAAATAAAACAAGCATTTAGGTGCAACCAATAAAACAAACCAGGTGTCAATGTAATTGAATTTGTTTTCGTAATTGAAAATGTTTAGAGGTTAAATGAAATTCCGCCTTGCTTGTTTATTCAAGAGGGCGGTTTTTTTACATAATTATTCCGGCTAAACACGCACTCAGGTAACTGGCTAAAGTACCGCATAAAAGTGCTTTAAGTCCAAGCTTAGCCAAATCTCCTCTCCTTTCAGGTGCTAAAGCCCCAATACCGCCAATTTGCATTCCGACAGAACTAAAATTAGCAAAACCACATAAAGCGAAACTTGCAATAGCTATCGCCTTAGGAGTTAGTGTTTGTTTTACCGCTGTTAAGCCATTATAAGCTACAAATTCATTGATGCTTAACTTCTGACCCATAAATGTAGCAACCTGCATTATATCTTGTTGGGGAACACCCATTATATAGGCAAACGGATAAAATAAATAGCCAAAAATAATATCTAAGCTTAAACCGGGAACGGCCTTTCCTATTATATAATTTATTAAAGAAATTAAAGCTATAAACCCAATAAGCATAGCCACAATGTTTATTGATATTTTCATACCATCTGCAGCTCCATGAGAAATAGCGTCAATTACATTGGTATAGTGGCTTTTAACTTCTACCTTAATTTCATTTTTTGTTTGCGACTCTTCCACCTCAGGATAAATTATTTTGGCAATAACCAAACTGGCCGGGGCTGCCATTAAGCTGGCTGCAATTAAATATTCGGCCGGAATACCCATATTAACGTAAACAATTAATATACCTCCCGAAATGCAAGCCATACTCCCACTCATGCTGGCTAATATTTCACTTTTGGTCATTGTTTGTAAATAAGGTTGTATCATAACCTGTGCTTCGACTTGTCCAACAAAAGCACTTGCTACATTTGAGAGGGTTTCAGCACCGCTGGCTCGCATAATAAAATAAACACCTTTTGCAATTAGCGCAACTATACGTTGCATGATACCAAAATGGTACAAAACGGCAACCAACACACAAACCAATATGATAGTAGCAGGAATATTTAAAGCAAAAATAAATGCATTGTTTGGACCAAAAACTTTAGCCGCTTCCGGAGGATTAGGCAGTACTCCTCCAAAGCAAAACTTAGCACCTTCTCTGGCAAAACCTTCTATTTTTTCCATTCCACGACCAATAAACTGAAAAAAGGATGTTACAGCAGGTACCTTCAAAATTAATACGGCTAACAATAATTGTAAGGCAAGTCCACTTAAAACCAATCTATAATTTATTCGCTTTTTATTGTTCGACAACAAAAAGGCTAATCCTAATATACCTACTATACCTAAAATACCTGTGTATTTTTCCATCATTTATTTCTTCCTTAGTTCAATTTCATCTCTGATTTTTGCTGCTATTGCATAATCTTCAATGTTTAATGCTTCTTGCAATAATTTGTTTAAATCGTCTAAACTTAACTTAGAGAAGTCATTGGTCTTAGCTGTTTTAATATCAATTGTTTTTTCTATTTCATCTTCAATAAAAGTATCGTCTTCTTCCTCTTCACTGGCATCAATTATAATTCCAGCCTCTTCCATAATATCATCGAAAGTATATATGGCACATTTAAACCTTACTGCCAATGCAATGCTATCGCTCGTTCTTGCTTCAATTTCCTTTATAATACCCATTTGGTCGCAAACTAATTTTGCGTGAAATACACCTTCATTCAAATTATAAATCTGTACTTCCAATAATTCTATACCAAACTCTTTAAAAAAGCTCAGAAACAAATCGTGAGTCATGGGTCTGAAAGGAACAATTTTTTCAATTTCAATAGCTATGGCTTGTGCCTCAAAACTGCCAATTACAATAGGTAAACGTCTATTGCCATTTGCTTCCCCCAATATAAGTGTATAACTGCCGCTGGTTTGCCCACTGCTTAAGCCTAACACATTTAACTTAATTTTATTCATACAAAAAACTCAATACAACAAAAAACGAAATAATTGATTTAAAACCTTATTTCACCAACATTTTATCAATATTATTTCTTATTTGTTTCGAGCGCAATTAAAGCTAATTTAGCAATTAATTTATGCTTGATATAGTAAAAATATACGCTAATTATTAAAATTAGGTTATAAGTGTTACTTTGCGCCATAAATTCAATAAATAAGCCTATTAGCAAAACCTTATGAGTAAAATAAAAATTTGCTTAAGTACATTTTTAATTATTTTTTTATCATTTAGTGCTATTGGACAAGTGCTAAATTTTCAAAATCTTTCAAAAGTAAAAGTCAATGAATTAAGCGATGATCAGATTGCCGATTTTTGGAGTAAAGCGCAGGCAAAAGGATTATCAATGAATCAATTGGAGCAGGAAGCCACTAAACGTAAAATGTCCGGTAGTGAATTTGCCAAATTAAAAGCAAGAATAGAAAATTTAGGTAATTCAACTCCTGCCAATAATAATAGTCAAGGTAGCAGAGGGAAAACAGATAACAACACTACCGAAATTAATAAAGAGGATGCGGTGTTTTCAGAAATTAGGCCAAAAGTATTTGGAGCTGAACTGTTTAACAATAAGAATCTTACTTTCGAGCCTAATTTAAAAATTGCAACACCGGCTAATTATCAGCTAGGCCCTGATGATGAATTAATAGTGGATATATATGGTTTTTCAGAAGAAACTTTCACCTTAAAAATTTCACCTGATGGTAATATCAGGATTCCATATGTGGGTCCAATACAAGTATCAGGGTTAACAATTGAACAGGCCCGAAAAAAAATAACCCAAAATTTAACCAAGGTATACGACAGAATTAATACCGGAGAAACCAGCGTGAGTATTACTTTAGGAAACATCAGAAGTATTAAAGTTTTAATAGTTGGTGAAGTAAACCTGCCAGGTACTTACACATTACCATCCTTAGCCACTGTTTTTAATGCTTTATACGCTTCAGGAGGTCCAAGTAAAAATGGTTCAATGCGTAATATTAAAGTAATTAGAAACAATAAGCCCATAGCTGTTTTAGATATTTATGATTTTTTAACCAAAGGCGAAGCGAAGGGTAATATACGTTTACAAGACCAGGACGTAATAAAAGTAAACGCCTACGAAAACAGGGTAGAATTAACCGGTGAGGTAAAAAGACCTGGTTTATATGAGGTAGTTAAAAACGAAAATTTAAATGACGTTATTGCTTTTGCCGGTGGATTTACAGATAATGCATTCACAGAACGTATTAAAGTAACCCGCAATACCTCAAAACAAAAAAGTGTAGCTGATATTCAGAAAGAGCTATTTGGCATGTTCACTCCTAAAAGTGGTGACATATATTCAGTGGATATGCTTTTAGACAGGTTTGAAAACAGGGTTCAGATTAATGGTGCTGTATTCAGACCCGGTACTTATGCTTTAGAAAAAGGCTTAACTATATTACAATTAATTAAAAAAGCAGAAGGATTGCGAGAAGATGCTTTTCAAACAAGGGCAATTATATACAGGTTGCAAAGTGATAATACATTGACCATGTTATCTATTAATTTAGCAGATGCTATGCAAGGTAAAGCTGATGATATAGTTTTACAACGAGAAGATAAAATACAAATTGCTTCAAAGCAGGAGTTAAAGGAATCGTATAATGTGACCATTAATGGTTTGGTTATAAAACCAGGTACCTTTCCTTATGCTCAGAATATGAAAATTGAGGACCTTATTATAGCTGCAGGAGGATTTAGAGAAGCAGCATCTATAAAAAGAATTGAAGTAGCCAGACGAAAATTTGATGTTGACAAAACAAAAATCAATAGTGAAATTTCAATTATTAAGCAATTTGACCTGGATAAAGATTTAAAGGATAATCCCAACTTGAAATTTGAACTTTTACCCTTTGATAATGTTACTGTATTTATGCTACCCGGATATGTGGCACAAAAAAATGTTTCCATTGATGGAGAAGTACTTTACCCGGGGACATATAGTCTGGAAAAAAACAACGAGCGTATATCTGATTTGATTAAAAGAAGCGGTGGACTTACTTCTACAGCTTACCCTGATGGAGCTATATTATTAAGACCAAAAATACAAACTAATACAGAAGAATTTATTAAAGAAAGTAAGTTAAAAGCATTAAAAAAACAAACAAAGGATACTACTGAAATTTCAGAAACAATTGATGACGAAAAAAGCTCTAATTATGATTTAGTAGGTATTGATTTGAGCTATATATTAAAAAATCCAAGCTCTAAGTCAGATTTATTTTTACGTGATGGTGATATCATAAAAATACCGATTGAAAAACAAACGGTTTTGGTTAGTGGTGAAATATTATACCCAATAAAATTAAAATTTGAAAAAGGTAAAGGTCTAAAGTATTATGTTTCAAACAGTGGGGGCTTTACCAGCAGGGCATTAAAAAAAAGAGCTTATGTTGTTTATGCAAATGGTACAGCTAAGGCTACTAAAAGATTTATGTTTATTAACTTTTACCCTAAAATTAAACAAGGAGGAGAAATAGTAATTCCTCAGAAAGAAGAAAATAAGAAGTTAAACACAATGGAAATGGTAACTGTTTCTACTGCCATTACCACAACCTTGGTATTGGTATTTACGCTTGTAAGAAGTATAACACAATAAATATGGACGAAAATAAAGAACTTGTTAATTTCAGAAATGTTTTAAATACTGTGAAAGAGTATTTAAATTATATTCTAAGCTATAAAGTATATTTAATTATTTCAATATTGATTGGGTTCGCTGCAGGTTTTGCATACGTTAAGTTAAGCCCTGTAAAGTATGAAGCTAAATTAAGTTTTATTGTAAATGATGCAAAAAGCATAAGTCAAAATCCAATAGCTGCTCTGGCCGGGCAGCTTGGTGCATCAGGTTCTAATGTTAATGTATCTGACGATAGGATTTTGTTTTTGATTACCACAAAAAGAATATTGGGTCAATCGTTATTAGCTGTTATTGATGAAGAAAAAATTACCATTGCTGATAAACTAATAGCTTTAAACAGTTATAAAAAAAACTGGGATAAAAAAGATACTTCCTTACAAAATTTCAGTCATTTTACTTCGACAAACATTGAGAACTTAAGCTATGTGGAGAATAAAATAATGGATTTTTTAATATCAAAAATTTTAAAATCAAATGACTTACAAAGCGATGCTGTAAAAAAGAAAACTTCTTCTTTTGTTGGTCAATCTTCAAGCGGTATTATTTTAATTAGTTATAAGTCAAAAGACGAATTACTATCAAAAAAACTCGTTGATGCCATTTATTATAACTTAAGCGACTTTTATACGCAGATTATTACAAAAAGCTTAAAAGCCAATTTAGACCTAGTTTCACAACGCTTGGACTCTACTAAAAGAATTATGGAAAGAAGCGAAGTGGCTGCAGCTAACGAGATGGACATTTCGAATAAAATAATCAGGTTTAGTGGTAAAGTAAACGAAGCTAGATTAAGAAAACAAACTGAATTATTAAATGTACTCTATGCAGAATTATTAAAGAATAAAGAAATTGCTAAGTTTAATTATGACCAGGAGAAACCTGTTTTCCAAGTCATAGATAAACCATCTTTCCCATTGGAGGAATTATCAAAATCAATAGTCATTTATAGTATTATTGGTGCATTTCTTTTCAGCTTTATTTGTTTAATATACATTACAGTTCTATTCCTTAAATCAAAAATTGTTCTCTAGATAATTTAACAAACAATCTAGATAAAATGCTAAGAAAATTAGAGAAGCTCATCAATATTGGAATAGGAATAACTATAATCAACAATTTATATTATTTCTCAGGAATATTTGGACTAAGCTCTTCTTTAATAATCATAGTATGCCTGTTAATTAGCTTATTATTCTTTCTTTTAAGTTTTAACAAAGACCAAATCGTAAATTTTATTAATAGCTGGAATACTATTTTTTATGTAGTAGCGTCAATACCATTATGTTTTATTGATTGGTTTATTAATGGCTCCACTCCTGTTATAAATGATATAATAAGGGTGTTATTGTATTTCTTTTACTTCTCGTGGAGCTTTAGTATTAACAGTAAAAAACAGGAACTTAATAAATGGCTTATACAAATAAGCTTTATTTCAATAATCATTTTAACAATTCAGGGATTATTTGAAAATGCCAATCCACTGCTCTTTTCTGTTATACTTTCAGGAAATATTGAAAAAAGAGTTTTAACAAGAATTGCTGGTACCTTAATTGACTCTAACTCTTATTCAGGGGCTATTTGCATATACTTCTTAATTTTATCGTATGAGTTGAATTTAAAAAATAAGGGTTTACAAAAAACTTTATTAGTAGTTATCTTTTTATTGGCTTTATACCTTACAGATTTGGCAGGCTCAAGGCAAGGTTTAATTATGTTGTTTAGCTACGTTTTTTATTTCCTACTAAAAAACATCACTTTTTTTAAAACAATTGTCATAGGAGTAACCGTAATAGTTATAGTATTTTCTGCTGTTATTTTCTCTGAACAACTGAGCAATTACGCACGGGAAAACCCTAGCTCATCTATAGCACGGCTTTTAAAAAGTGAAGAAAATGAGCGCTCATTACAAAGTAATTTAGATAGAAAACACTCATTAACTGATGGAATGAATTTATGTGTAGAGAACTACTTTATATACGGTCCGGGCGCATTAAATTTTTCGTCCAGATGGGTATCGTATACAAGCGCGCACGAACCACATAATGGTCTGTTATTTATATTAGTACAATATGGTATCATATCCCTTATTCCATTTTACCTACTATTCTTATCAGCCAAAAGAGCATTTAAAAACCATTTACTTATATTCTTTTTAATATTTTTGATCCATTATTTATTACAGCCCAATTTAATGTACTATTCAATTACCTATTTGTGCTTATTTTATATTGATGCTAAACAAATTTTAAATATTAAAAACAAAACTGCTTAATTGCAGGCCAAGCAAAACTGTATAAGAAGTTTCATTAATCAGACTCAACTATATTTGAAACTTCAAAAACATAAACCACATAGATAATTGTCAAAACAAATTGTAAAAGCGGGAACATGGTCCATCATAGGGCAATTCACCAAATTAATGATAAAGTTTGGGGTAAACATTGCTTTGGCAAGGTTACTTACGCCTAAAGAGTTTGGCTTAATAGGCATGGTTTCTGTTATTATTGCTTTGCTTACTTCATTAGGAGAATTAGGATTATTTTCGAGCTTAATTCAGAAAAAAGAAGTAAACCAAAAAGAACTATCCTCGGTATTTTGGGTGAGCATGTTACTTGGTATTGCTATTTGTTTATTGCTTTATTTTACCGCACCGCTCATTGTTATTTTTTACCATGAAGAAGCCTTACTTCCTATTATCAGGGCTTTATCGCTTATTTTTTTGTTTAACTCATTAATTCTTACCCATAATGCCATACTAACAAAACAGCTTAACTTTAAACGAATGGAATTATTCTCAACCATATCCGTTGTTGTTGCTTCTTTGGTATCTTTAAGCATGGCTTTTTTAAATTTTGGTGTATGGGCGTTGGTTGCCCAACAAGTAGTAGCAAGTGTAATAAATGTAGGTCTTATATGGCTTTATGAAAAATGGCGTCCTTCGTTCATTATATGCAGAGATTCTTTAAAAAATTTGTTGGGTTTTGGTTTAAAGGTTTTTGCTTCAAGTATAATCAATACAGCATTCAGCAGTATTGATACCATGATAATTGGCCGGTATTTTTCAGCTTCCGTACTTGGATTGTACAGCTACGCACAAACACTAATTAACGTTTCAGTTGGAACTTTTACAAGTGCATTGGTAAAGGTATTATTTCCTGTTATGTCAGAAGCTCAAAATGACTTTGAAAAGATGAAAAACACTTATAAAAAAGCCCTTAATATGGCTAATTTATTTATTATACCTGCTATGGGTACTATAGCCGTTTTAGCAAATGAAATTATTCACTTACTTCTTGGTGAAAAATGGTTGCCTATGGTAACTTATGTACAAATATTTTCTGTAATAGGCATTCTTTATCCAATAAGTGCTTTAAATATAAATATATTACTAGCAAAGGGCCGGGCCGATAAGTTTTTAAACTTAGAAATTATAAAAAAAGTATTACTTATAATTGGCATTGCAATTGGCTTATCATTTGGTATTTTAGGGATGCTTATTGGCATTATGATAATATCTTTCATAGGAGTATTTTTCAACCTATATGTTTCGGGTAAGGTTTCCGGTTATAATGTAAAAGACCAGCTTATTGATATATTACCTATTGCTGGTATTGCCACCTTATATTTAGTTATTCTCTACCTTTTTAAAATACTACTTATTCCGTTTACTGGCGAACTATTAGGTAGCGGAATCAGTTTTTGTGTTGCCATTATTTCTTTCGTACTGATGCTAATTAAATTTTATCCTGCTGTTATTGACGATATTAAAATTTTGACAAAAGGATTTACACTAAAAAAACCGTAACGCACATATAATTAAAGTGTTATTAGTATAAAGCAGACAAATACATTAAAAATTAAAAATTTATTTCCTATAGAAATAAGATATATTGCACCCTATTTTATATCCTTATGGCAATTAATGTAACCACTCCATATTTACCTAGCTTAGAAACTTATACCGAATACTTAAAAGGTATTTGGCAACGTGAATGGCTAACAAACAATGGACCATTAGTTAATGAGTTAGAATTAAAATTAAAAGACTACCTGCAGGTCCCCCATTTGCTTTTTATAAACAATGGTACTGTTGCATTACAAATAGCAATAAAAGCATTAAAATTAAAAGGAGAAATTATTACAACTCCATTTAGCTACGTAGCTACAGTGAGTAGTTTGGTTTGGGAAGGTTGCAAACCGGTATTTGTGGATATTGATAAAAACTCTTTAAACATAAACCCACAATTAATTGAAGAAGCCATCACACCAAATACAAGCGCTATTTTAGCTACACACGTATTTGGTAACCCATGCGATATTGATGCGATTGAGAAAATAGCTAAAAAGCATAATTTAAAAGTTATATACGATGCAGCCCATTGCTTTGGTACAAAATACAAAGGCAAGTCAGTATTTGAATTTGGCGATATAGTTACCACCAGTTTTCATGCTACAAAATTATTCCATACAGTTGAAGGAGGTGCCGTATTTACAAGCGATCCTGAGCTGCTAAAAGAAATGGCTCTGCTTAGAAATTTTGGACATAACGGACCTGAGCATTTTGATGCTGTTGGTATTAATGGTAAAAATTCAGAGTTTCATGCAGCCATGGGATTAGCGAACTTACAAGATATAGAAGCAATATTGGCTTCACGAAAAAACCAAAGTTTGCATTACGACAAATGGTTAACAAATCAAAAACTCAAAAAAATAGAATTAAACAATAAAGCCGATTTTAACTACGCATACTACCCTGTTGTATTTGAAAGTGAAAGCATACTCTTGAAGGTTAAGCATGAGTTAGAAGCCAACAGAATAAACCCCAGAAGGTATTTTTACCCATCATTAAATACGGTTGATCTTTATAAAAGTGAAAATACTTTACCTGTAAGCGAAAGTGTTTCAAAGCAAATTCTATGTCTTCCTATGTACCACAGGCTATCAAATGAAGAGATAGATTATGTATGTAGAATTCTATTACGTGCTTTAAATAACTAAAAGATGAAAATTGGGATTATGCAACCCTATATATTTCCATATATTGGGTATTTTCAATTAATAAATACAGTTGATTGCTTTGTAATTTACGATAATATTCAGTACACAAAAAAGGGCTGGATTAACAGAAACAGAATGCTTAGTAATGGGAAAGACGAGTATTTTACATTACCCCTGTTAAAAGATTCTGATTATTTACATGTAATGGATAGACAGCTATCGGCCGACTGGCATAAAGAAAAAGGCAAACTGTTAAACAAAATAAAAGAAAACTACAGAAAGGCTCCTTACTTTAACGATGTTATTAAATTAATTGAAGATTGCTTTAACTATACATCAGCCAATTTATTCGAATTTATTTTTAATGCGTTAAATAAAACCTTAGACTATTTATCAATTAATACCAAAATTGTAGTTTCGTCCACTTTACCTATAGACCATAGCCTAAAGGCGGAAGAAAAAGTAATAGCTATTTGTAAGGAGTTACATGCTACTACCTATATAAACCCTATTGGTGGAACTGAATTGTATAGTAAAGAACATTTTTTAAAAGAATCGGTTCATTTACAGTTTATAAAAGCCGATAACATCCAATACAAACAATTCAATAATGAGTTTATTCCATTTTTATCTATTATTGATGTAATGATGTTTAATTCAAAATCAGCAATTAATAATTATTTAAATAACTCATTTACCATAATTTAGATGAAGATTTTAATTATTGGAGGTACTTCTTCTATCACACAAACACTTAAGCCTATACTCTCTGAGTTTTCAGAAGTGATAACGGCCGGAAGAAAAGATTGCGATATTACTATTGATTTAAATAATACAGAACAGTCAATTAATTTTCCTGAAAATATAGATGTAGTATTACACACAGCAGCTGATTTTGGAGGAAACTCATTTGAAGAAATTTTAAATACTGAATACGTAAACGTAATTGGTACTCTTAAATTATGCGAGGCTGCAGTACAAGCAAACGTTAAACATTTCATTTATATATCAAGTATTTATACTGAATTGAAAGATAATTCTGCTAATTATTCCATTTATTCAATATCGAAAAAACATGCGGAAGAAATTGCTTTGTTTTATTGCAAAAAAAAAGAACTACCAATTACTGTCTTAAAGCCTACCTTGCTTTATGGCAATGATAATAGTTTCAGAAAACACCAACCATTAATTTATGCTTTTGCCGATAAAGCCCAGGCAAACGAAAATATAGACATATTTGGCAGCCACGATGCAAAAAGGAATTACTTACATATTGACGATTTGGCTCTTATTATAAAAAAAGTAATACAGCATAAAATAACGGGTACTTTTTCATTGACACATACAGAAGATATTACTATTTCGCAAATAGCCAAAGCAGCTATGCAGGCGTTTAACAGTAATGGGCAAATAAACTTTGTTACAAACAAGGAAAACATTGCCGATAATGTTTTTGGTAATGACAGTACTTTATACAACTTAATAAACTTTTTTCCTCAAATTACGATTGAACAGGGAATGAATAAAATTGCAACATACAGGAGGAATACCAATGAGTAATATACTTGTTTCAGGTGCCAGTGGAATAGTAGGCTATGGTATCCTTAAATCGCTTAAAAGTGCTAATAAAAACCTAAAACTAATTGGAACTACTATATATGAAGATTCAGTAGCGCAAGGCTTTTGTGATATTTTTGAAAAAGCCGTTTTAACAAACGATAATAATTATATAACATGGCTAACTGATACCATTAAAAAGCACAATATAGCATTCATTATACCCGGTATTGAAGCCGATTTATACAAATGGGTTGAACATATTAGCGAGATAGAATCAAGTGGGGCAAAAATATTATTAAACAATATTGACCTTATAAAATTTACCAAAGACAAATGGATTTTTTATGAGCAGTTACAAAAACACAATGTAAGCATTGCTATTCCAACAAGTTTAGAAAGTGATTATGAACTGCTGGTTAAGAAATTTGGTACTGATTTGCTTTTAAAACCACGCTTAGGTTTTGGCTCAAAGGGAATAGTAAAAGTGAATAATAAAGAAACCTTTCTTATTCATCAATCAAAAATTGGTACCGATTTAATGGTACAACCTTTTATTGGAACTGATAATGAGGAATATTCGGCTTCAGCATTTTGCGATGGTAAAGGAGGCATTTGTGCCTACATGGCTATCAGGAGAAAACTATCAAACGATGGTTTTACTGAAAAGGCTGAAGTAGTTGAAATGGAATCTATTAAAAATGCAATACTGGAACTTTGTGCTATTTTTAAACCTATCGGACCCACCAATTTTCAGTTTAGAAACCACCATGGCCAACTTAAATTGTTAGAAATAAACCCGCGCATATCGTCCGCCACATCTATCAGAACAGCATTTGGCTACAATGAATCGCTAATGGCGGTTGAGTATTATTTAGAAAATAAATTACCTTTACAACCTTTAATAAGAAAAGGAAAAGCGGTAAGATATACTGAGGATTTTATATTTTATGAAAATAGCAATCATATCTGATATACATGGCAATTATGAGGCACTGAAAAGCGTGCTGCATAAGATAGATGAAATGAATATTTCAAAAATATATTGCTTAGGTGATGTAGTTGGTTATTACTCGCAGGTAAATGAGTGTTGCGATGAGCTAAGGAAAAGAAATATACTTTCATTAATGGGTAATCATGATTGGTACATGGCCGGTGGGGGCTACTGTCCGCGATCAAAAAGTGTTAATGACTGCTTAGCGTACCAGCGTAAAGTTATAACAGCAGAAAATTTAAATTGGGTAAAAACATTTCAATTACAATTTGAAACAGATAGTATAAAAATGGTTCATGGAGGTTGGGCTGACCCTATTGATGAATATTTAACAGAACCAAACGAAGAATATTTTTCGAAAGTTGAAGGTGAGATATTTTTTTCAGGGCATACCCATCTACAAACATTACAATACTTTAAAGATAAAACCTATTGCAATCCCGGCTCAGTGGGGCAACCAAGAGACGGAGACCCAAGGGCAGCTTTTGCCACTATTGAAAACAATTCAATAGCCTTACACAGAGTTGAATACAATATGGAAAAAGTATTTGAGTTAATGGATAAAGCAGGCTTTAATGATTACTACTACGGTTCTTTAAAAACCGGAGCCAGAAATCTTTGTAAACTACCATCATAAAAAATAATAAATAATTAATGTTTAGTTGGGAAAAATTAGGACGAATATATAATCCATTGGATTATGAAAATAGGAAAGAGTGGATGAATGAGTTTGCTCAAGCTCCATGTACTTTGGTATTTGATGATTTTGTGAGAGTATTTTTTGGTTGCAGGCCAAAACGTGATGAAAATGGGCAATATGTTACTTACACAACTTATGTTGATTTAAATAGAAAAGACCTATTTAAAATAGAGCGATTTGCCGAAAAACCAGTACTTAGCCTAGGTAATAAAGGAACATTTGATGAATTTGGTACCTACCCCCTATCAATTATAAAAAACAATGATGAATTATGGGGCTATTATGCTGGCTGGACAAGGTGTGAATCAGTACCCTTTAATGTGGGAATAGGACTGGCTGTTAGTAAAAACAATGGTGAACATTTTGAACGAATGGGCGAAGGCCCCGTTTTACCTTATACACCCGAAGAACCATTTACCCTAAGTGGCCCTAAAATCAGAAAATTCAACGATAAATATTACCTTTTTTATATAGCCGGAGCTAACTGGTATTTAGAAAATAACAAACCAGAAATCAGCCATAAAATAAGAATGGCAGTTTCTGACGATGGCATTAACTGGGATAGAATAAATAAAGACATAATTCCTGATGGCTGGGATAAAACCGAGGCACAGGCAAGTCCTGATGTTTTCTATGCCAATGGAAAATACCATATGTTTTTTTGTGGTTGGGTTCCCTCCTCTTTCAGGCAAACCAGAACCAGAAAAATAGGATATGCTTATTCAACAGATTTATTAAACTGGACCAGAGACGATAGTAAAGTGGGTATTGAACTTTCAAAAGAAGGCTGGGACTCAGAAATGAATGCCTACCCACATGTTTTTGAATTGGATAACAATATTTACATGTTATATATAGGAAATGAAGTTGGCCGTTATGGCTTTGGATTGGCAAAATTAAAGGGAGATTTATAACTATGAAATGGAAAAAATTAGGAAAAATATTTGATCCGACAGAACATCAATTACCCAATAATTGCTTTCAATTTGCCCAATCACCACAAGTACTGGTATCAGATAATTTTGTACGAATATATTTTACTACCCGCGAGGTAGAACCAACAGGTAAATATTTAGGACATATTGCATTTGTTGATTTTGATAAAGATTTAAAAAACATCATCAATATCTCAAAAGATACCGTTATTCCGTTAGGAGGCCTTGGTACTTTTGATGAGCATGGAATTTTCCCTATGAATGTATTACGTCATGAGGGTAGAATTTATGGCTTTACAAGTGGGCTAAGCAGGCGTAAATCAGTTTCCTTGGAAACCTCCATTGGTTTGGCATACAGCAATAATGAAGGTTTAACTTTTGAAAAATATGGTAAAGGTCCTATTGTATCATCTTCGCTGAAAGAGCCATTTTTAGTATGCGATGCTTTTGTTCAATTTTACGAAGGACTATTTTACATGTGGTATATTTACGGTATAAAATGGATAAACAATGCCGAAACAGACGGAACAGAATCGCGCGTATATAAAATTGCACAGGCTACTTCAAAAGATGGCATAAACTGGAATAAAGATAGTAAGCTGATTATACCTGATAAAATTGGAGAAGACGAATGCCAGGCATTACCAACTGTTATTAAAATAGGCAATCGTTACCATATGTATTTTTGCTACAGGTATGCTACAGGTTTTAGAAATGTAAGAGGCCGTGGTTATAAATTGGGGTATGCTTATTCTGATGACCTTATAAACTGGACCAGGGATGACAAAAATGCGGGTATTGATTTAAGTGAAAACGATTGGGATTCGGAAATGATGTGTTATCCGCATATTTTTGAATGTAATGGTAAAGTTTATTTACTTTACAACGGAAACGAATTTGGAAAAACCGGATTTGGCTTAGCAGAACTTGAAACAAAATAATTAATTAAAAATGAACACAACCAGGAATTATAACGAAGAATTTAAAGACAACGAAGGTAGAAAATATACCTATGGTTTTGACCTAGATGTAATGCATCCTTATATGTTAAAATCATTTGAGCCCTTTTTTAAAGAAGGTAATTTTTTAGAACTGGGTAGTTTCCAGGGAAATTTCACAAGGAGATTTCTACCACACTTTGATGATATTACTTGTGTAGAAGCATCAGACGAAGCTATTGAAATAGCAAAAAAAGAATTTGGAGATAAAGTAAAGTTTATCAATTCTATGTTTGAAACGGCCACACTTCCTACCAAATACGACAATATAGTTTTAACACACGTATTGGAACATATTGACAATCCTATTAAAGTCTTGAAACGTATCAACGATGAATGGCTGTCCGATAAAGGAAGATTTTTTTTGGTATGCCCTAATGCCAACGCACCATCAAGGCAAATAGCTGTAAAAATGGGTTTAATTACGCATAACAACGCTGTAACTCCGGCCGAAGCTGAGCATGGACATAGAATTACTTATTCATTAGATACTCTGGAAAGAGATGCAAAAGCAGCAGGTTTAAAAGTGGTTCATCGCTCAGGAATATTCTTTAAAGCTTTGGCCAATTTTCAATGGGATAGATTATTAAATACCGATATTATTTCAAAAGAATATTTAGATGGTTGCTACCAGTTAGGTCAGCAATACCCAGACCTTTGCTCAAGTATTTTTTTAATGTGTGAAAAGGGAAAATAAAATACAATGACTACCCCATTAGTATCGGTTTGTCTTATTACCTATAATCATGAAAAATACATTGCTCAAGCCATTGAGGGAGTATTAATGCAGGAAACTGAATATACATGGGAACTTGTTATTGCCGATGATTTTTCGACAGACAATACAAGAGGAATACTTTTAAGTTATAAAGAAAAGTATCCAGATAAAATAAAATTAATTCTACAGGAAAAGAATGTAGGTGCCAATACAAACTGGATAGATTTGTTAAGCTACCCTTCATCAAAATACATAGCCTATTTTGAGGGTGATGATTATTGGATTGATAAAAAGAAGCTGCAAAAACAGGTTGCCTTTTTAGAAGCACATGCTGACTATGGTTTGGTCCATACCAACTATAAAAAATTATATCAGCATACACAGCAATTTGAGCAGGTAAAAGTTAATATTCCGCAAACGGATGATATTTATAACCACTTACTCACAAAGGGAAATATAATTGGGACACTAACAACCTGTTTTAGAAAAGAATTATTTATTCGTTATCAAACCGAAATAGATCCTTTTAACAAAGAGTGGAAACTGGGTGACTTACCATTATGGATTTATTTTGCCAAACAGGCTAAAGTAAAATACCTGAACGATATAACTTGTATTTATAGGATATTAGATGAATCAGGTTCAAAAAGTAAAGATATTAATAAGCTCATCACTTTTGAAAAAAGTGTTATGGATGTTAAACTATTTTTTTCGCAAAATTTAAGCGATAATCAAGTGATACAATCAGAATTTCTTTATAAAAAACTTAAGATATTCTACGAATCAAAAACAATAGGTAAAACAGATTTTATAAAAGCTTATTTGGATTTTAGTAAGAAGAATGAAGATTTAAAGAGATTTGTTAAAGCATCAGTATGGCTTTTAAATAAATTAGTTCGTCACTAAAATATTAACCTATGCAATTAAACCCCAAAGTAAGTTTTTTAATACCTTGTTACAATGCAGAGGAATATTTAACAAAAGCGCTAAACTGTGTTATTAATCAAACCTATAAAAACTTAGAAATACTTACTATTGACGATGGCTCAAGCGATAAAACTTTAGCTATTCTAAACCAGTTTGCAGCAAAAGACAACCGAATAAAAGTAATCCGAAACGAGACAAACCTGGGTTTGATAAGAACTTTAAACAAAGGTATTGATTTGGCGACAGGTGAATATATAGCCCGTTTTGATGCTGATGATTTAATTGACACTAATAGAATTGAACTACAAATAAACAGGTTAAGTCAAAATCCCGATATTGATTTATTAACCTCAAAGGCTGTTTATATAACTCCGCAAGATTATTATCATAGTAAGGTTGATCATTTTTATTGTACCCTACCTCTGGCTATAAAATTTGTAGCATTGTTCGAATGTCCGCTGTTACACGCAGGGCTTATTGTTAAAACCAATGTGCTTAAACAGTATAAGTATAGTTTTACCAATGAGGCCAAACATATAGAAGATTATGACCTATTTTCGCGCCTGTTAATTGACAATGTAAACATAGCAGTTGATGCATCAAAAGCTATGTTATACCAGTACAGAAGAAACATACACAGTGTATCAAACCATAACAGGAATACGCAAAGCGAAAACACATTACAGTTATCAAAAAAAAACCTTCATACTATTTCACAAACTATAATAGAGCCTTTATTGCATGAAATTATCTATTTAAGAATAACTAAAGGCCATACAGTAAAACAAATAAACAAGGCTATTGAAATACTAAAAGACATTGCAAAAAAATATATTCAGCAAAAAGCTAAAACTATTACACAAGCAGAAAAAACGGAAATAAATAACTGGGTAAGCTTACGTATGTTTAAAATACTACTTACCTCGTTAATAAAAGGCAACTTGTTGGTCAAACTGAATTGTGTTATTATAGCTATGGCTAATATCAATATTTTGTTTTCAAAGTTTGTAGCAG
>CAYTWI010000014.1:33249-47348 GCA_964442045.1 uncultured Bifidobacterium sp. | reverse complement strand
CATTCACTGAAAAATATTGAGCGTGTAAACCAGCATTTAAAGTAAGGCGTGAATTAAATCTGTGTTTTAGTTGCGCATATGCCTGGGTTAAATTTACATTTCCTGTTTGGTTTACTCTTACCGAATCAACAGTTCCTGCATAATAGTAGTTGGAGTTTTTATAATCAAACACGGTTAAGTCGTTTGTAAAACCCATATTTAATGTATTTTTAGCATTAAACTTATGTGTTATATTCAATATGGCTGAATATTTATCATCCAGGAAAGTTCCTTTAGCCTGGCGCCAGGTTGTAGTATTAGGTAAGTTAATACTATCTGCCGTGTATGAATCATCGCTATGGCTGTAAGCCAATGTAGCTTTTGCCCATGTTTTGCTATTTAAACTTTTTTCAAAAGCTGTTCCTGCAATGGCTTTACTGTAACGTGGTAATTGGTTTTGGTATACATTGCCATAAAAATCAACACCCGAGGTATCAACATCCTTAGCCAAAAGATCAATAGCGCTTATTCCTCCCATCCCAAATATGGTAAACTTACCTTTTCCTTTAGTTGGTATGGCTACTTTAAAGTTTAAATCCTGGTACAATGGAGTTGCAGAACCTGTCCCGGCATTTACACCTACGTTTTTAAGCAAGCCTAAAGTTGAATAACGGTAATTAAATATAAACGAGGCTTTTGATTTTTTACTGAAAGGACCTTCTGCTCCCAACTCAAATCCGTTAAAACCAATCTGGCCTATAAATTCACGTTTTTCATTGTTTCCTTCACGCAATACTAAATCAAACACCCCTCCATTGGCATTACCGTATTGTGCAGGAAATGCACTTGTAAAAAAATCGGACTTACCAATATTATTTGCATTTAACATACTTACCGGACCACCGGTACCAAAATTACTTCCAAAGTGATTGGGATTTGGAATATTTACACCCTCTAATTGCCACAACATAGCGCTTGGTGAATTACCTCTTACTACAATATCGTTTCGGCTATCATTACCAGCTGTAACCCCTGCAAAGTTTGCCGCCATCCTACTTGGATCGCCCAAAGCACCAGCATATTTTTTAGTATCATCAGGATTAAATGAACGTGAGCTTACCGTTGCCATTTCATTATTGGTTACCGTTCTGTCTTTTTTCCTGTCGTACGAAATAACCACATCGTTCATCTTTTTTAATGCTTCGGTTAACCCTATTTCAAGTACCACTTCTTTACCTGCTGTCACCATTACATCAGGCATTGATAAAGGTTCATAACCCAAATAAGTAACTTTAATAATTTGTCGGCCTAACGGTACTTTTTCTATTTTAAATAATCCGTTGGCATCAGTAACAGACCCTAATTTTTTTGTATCGTTTACAATAATTACTGTAGCGCCAATTAAAGGCTGTTTTGTGTCTTTGTCATAAATAGTTCCTCTGGCTGTTTGAGTCACTTCCTGTGCATGAGCCGTAAAAAAACTTAAAAATAATACCGTAAGTAAAAGGTTAAATGTTTTCATTGTTCTGGTTAATAATTATGGCACAAAAGTGTTATGAATACATTATTTGAAGCAGGACTTACTTAATTAAGTGTAATTTTTTTTAACTGAAACGACAAAAAACAAAGCCGAAGTGATATTTATAAACACTCCCTTTAATCTGTAAAAAGAAAACAAGGGCCAACAACCAAACAAACATATCATTTTCAAACAATTACATTTCTGTTCTAAATTTAAGGCATTCTAAAAATCTTTATACTTTTTTCCGTTTTAAATGTTACGTAATTATTAATTTTATTTTACATTTGTAATAACAGATTAATACTTTGAGAAAAAAACTAATCATATTATACTCATTCATACTGGTTTTATGTTATGTAAAACCGGTACACAGCCAATGGGCTAACCAGTTGGTTAAGTTTGAGTTTTATGGCGATTCAATTTATGTTCCTATTAATCAATCAACCATTTTTAAAAACGACTTTGAAATTTCAGAGTCTTTTGTAAAATCTTTTTACAATCAGTTAAATGGCGGCAACTACGAAACACTTGTAAGTACATTACTTTCCTATAAAAAACAACTTAACTTAAACGATTGGTTGTACTACCAGCTTATCAGGAAAACAGCACAGGAATTAAGTCCAAAGCAAGAAAACTATAATTGCTACACATTGTACAAATGGTTTCTGTTAACCAAATCAGGTTACGATGCCACATTGGTATTAGGCAAAAATCAAATTTTGTTTTACGTTAAAAGTAACGACAATATTTACGATATACCTTACTACATGAACAATGGCAAACAATACGTTTGTTTAAACTACCATGATTATGGTAAAATAAACTTTGAAACAGAAAAACTATTTGCTGTAAATATTGATATTCCTGAAGCACAAAATTCATTTTCTTATAAAGTAACCCAACTGCCTAATTTCAAACCTGAAACTTATGCTGAAAAAGATTTATCGTTTAACTACAAAGAAAAAAGTTACCATTTTAAAGTAAAACTTAACAATGAGGTACAAACCATATTTAAAAACTATCCGGTAGTTGATTTTGCTACTTACTTTAATATTCCACTAAGCAGGGAAACACACAGTACATTAATACCATTGTTAAAAGCCAATATCAAAAACTTAAGTCAAAAAGAAGGTATTGACTATTTAATGCACTTTACCCGTTACGCATTCTTATACGAGAACGATCAGGATAATTTTGGCAAAGAAAAAAGATTATCACCTGAGCAAACTTTGTTATACGAACACAGCGATTGTGACGACAGAGCAGCTTTGTTTTTTTATTTAGTAAAAGAAATATATAACCTCCCAATGATTGCTTTATTGTACCCTACACACGTAACCATAGCGGTGCAATTTGACAAACCCGAAGGCAAACCTATTAAATACAACGGACGCAACTACTCTATATGCGATCCTACACCACAGGCAGAAGATTTATTAATCGGGCAAATTACCAATGAATTGAAAAAATCGAGTTTCCAGGTGGTTTACGAATACATTCCACAAGCTGCTGAATAAGCCACAGCCACTATTCTATATTTCACATTAATTAATTATTGCTTACTTGTTTAGCAATAAAAATTTAACTTACTTGTACCTATTATAACTTTAATAAAGTAATCATGGAATGGACAAAGTTAAATGGTGAAAAAATGAATACTTCCATTGTAGACGAAGTAGAACAGGCAATTATTAAAGAAACACAAGCAGGTAATACTCTAAAAGTATGTATTGGTACAGATAGTCAGGTTTATAATAACATTACCCAGTTTGCTACCGTTATTGTATTTGTACGCAAAAAACGAGGTGGTTTTATGTTTATAAGCAACGACAAAACCAATAAACCTATGTCCATTAAAGAAAGAATGCTTACCGAAGTAGCCAAATCAATAAGTATAGCTTATGAAATATGCCCTTTATTAGAGCTATACAATGTGGAAATGGAAGTACATGCTGATATTAATACAAGCCCTCAATTTAAATCAAACAGTGCGCTAAGCGAAGCAATGGGCTATATAAAAGGGATGGGCTTTGTTTTTAAAGCCAAACCTGATGCTTTTGCCAGTAGTTACTGCGCCAATAAATTGGTTCATTAACCGCTAAAAAAAATATACAATCCGTTTTCTTTTTAAAAGTATATTGCCCCACTTTTATGAGAAAATTTGTCCTTATTATTCCTGCATTTATATGCTTTACAGCATGTAACAATAACCAGTCAAACCAATCGGCTAGCAACGATTTTGCAGCCACCAATATTGATACAACAGTTAGAGCACAAGATGATTTTTTTGCTTTTGCCAATGGCAATTGGATAAAAAACAATGCTATTCCTAAAGAAGAAAGTGCGTGGGGAATTGGCAACCTTGTTTATAAAGAAAACCTTGACAGGTTAAAAAAATTAAATGAAGATGCAGCCAAAGAAAAAGCCGAAAAAGGTTCAGTTAACCAAAAAATAGGTAGTTTTTGGCGCACTGCTATGGATACCTTAGCTATTGAAAAAGCAGGTATTGCCCCTATTCAGTTTCTGTTAGATTCTGTTGCTGCTATCAAAAACAATAACGATTTGGTAAGTTGTATGGCCTTGCTTGAAAAGCACGGAATACAACAGTTTATAGGCAGTTATGTAAGCCAGGACGATAAAAACAGCAGCTCCGTTGTGTTAAAATTCTGGCAAGGTGGTCTTAATTTACCTGAACGTGAGTATTACTTAAACAATGACGATGAAAACAAAAAAATCCGTGAGGCCTATTTGCTTTATATTGATAAAATATTCAGTTTAATTGGTAATAAAACCACTATTCAAAAAGCAAGTGCAGCCCAAATACTGGCCTTGGAAACACAAATAGCTAAAGTACACAAAACGCTGGCAGCAACACGCGATTCAGAGAAAAACTATTTTAAAATGAGTCTGAATCAATTTGCTGCATTAAGTAAAAGCTTAAACTTAAAAACATATGTACAGCAAATAGGTACTGCTAAAATAGATACGGTAATTGTTGGACAACCTGAATACTATAAAAACTTTGATAAAATTTTTACTCCGCAAAACTTAAATACCATCAAAACCATTTTAACATTTAATGTGGTAAACAATATGGCTGATTATTTACCCAAAGCCTACGTTGACGCCAGCTTTAATTTTGAAAAAGTATTTAGTGGTGTAGCTGAGCAAAAGCCAAGATGGAAAAATGTTTTAAGAACTGAAGAGCATGTAATGGGTGAATTGCTTGGGCAATTGTATGTAAAGGAATATTTTAACGATAAAGCTAAAAAACGTTACAGCGATTTAGTAGAAGCCATTAAAGAATCTTTGGCTAACAGGATTAATAAACTGGATTGGATGAGTTCAGCCACCAAAACAAAAGCATTGGATAAATTAGCTACTATTCAGAAAAAAGTGGGCTATCCTGATAAATGGAAAGACTTATCGACACTGGAAATAAAAGACAATAGCTATGCAGAAAATATTTTGCAAAGCAATATTTGGTGGCACAACTACGAAATGAATAAAATTGGTAAACCGGTTAATAAAGAAACATGGGATATGACACCGCAAACTTATAATGCTTATTACAATCCAAGTTTAAACGAAATAGTATTACCTGCAGCTATTTTTGCCATACCGGGACTAAAGGATGAAGATGTTGACGATGCTATTGTATATGGATATGCGGGTGCTACTACCATTGGACATGAAATAACACATGGCTTTGATGACGAAGGAAGAAAGTTTGATAAAAATGGTAATTTAACCAATTGGTGGACAGAAGAAGATGGCAATAAATTTATGGCCCGTGCGCAAAAAATGATTAACCAGTTCAATAATATTAACCCAATTGATAAACTACATATAAATGGTGAAGCTACATTAGGCGAAAACATTGCTGATTTAGGTGGTGCAGTTATTGCCTGGGATGCCTTTATTAAAACCAAAGCTTACCAGGAAAATAAACCTATAAATGGTTACACACCTGCACAACGTTTTTTCTTAGGTTATGCTTTGGGTTGGCTTGGCCACCAAAGAAACGAACAATTGAGAAACCGCTTGATGACGGATGTACATTCGCCTGCTAAATACAGGGTAAATGGTGTGTTTCAAAGTGTACCCGCTTTTTACGATGTTTGGCAGGTAAAGCCAACTGATAAAATGTTTTTACCAGATAGCCTAAGGGTTAATATCTGGTAGGTTTTACAGCTTTTTAATGAAATGGTAGCCCTTTTTATGGAAACCATTGCGCTCATAGAAATGGTGTGCCTTTTCATTTTCTAAGTAAGCATCAAGCATGGCTACCTTGCAGCCCTCTTTTGTTGCTAGGTCTATTACATAATTGCAAAGCTGGAGTCCTATCTGGTAGTTGCGGTATTGTTCATCTATTACCACATTATCCAGTTCCACGTATTTGCCCGAGTATATTTTGGTATTAATCCAAAACCCACAAACACCTATTGGCAACTCGTTTAAATAAGCAACAGCCTGTTTGTAATTACACTTAACCATGTCTTTTAACATGGCTTCATACTCTTCAGGTGAAACTTTGGGACTTAATTGTTTAATTAAGTTAAACTGTTTTACCATGTCAGCAACGGTGGTAATTACTTTTATTTTTACGGGTGTCATTTTTTGAGAAAATAATCAATAGCCAAATCGTAACTTTTTAAGCCGAAGCCGGTAATTGTACCCACACAGTTTTTACTCAAATACGAAACATGGCGGTATTCTTCCCTAGCAAATACATTGCTTATATGCACCTCAACGGTTTTTACATTGATAGCAGCTATCGCATCAGCAATAGCTATGGAAGTATGTGTATAAGCACCGGCATTTATAATAATTCCGTCATATTTATTATTTTCTGTACCCGCTTCATGCAGTTTATTAATCAATTCACCTTCTACATTACTTTGAAAAAAGTATAACTCAACCTCTTTACTATAAACACTTTGTAACTTATTAAAATAAGTTTCGAAAGTATCTGAACCATATATTGATGGCTCGCGGGTGCCCAATAAATTTAAATTTGGACCATTAATGATGATAAGTTTCAAAGTTTTAAGTTTATTTTTAAGTTTATTTTATTTAATATTGTGGCAATATTATAGACTTAATACAATAATTATGAAAAAAATATTTACAATTATATTAGCCTTAGCTGCACTTACAAATGTAACTACTGCTCAAAATTTTACTTTAAACCCTAAAAACATTAAGGCGCAAGGTAGCAGCACAAAAAATGCTATTGATATGAACGTAGCTATTAACAATACTTCAATAGATGCTACTGATACTTTTTACCAATATGAGGTAATCGAAGTAAATATGCCCGGTACATGGAAATTAGCTATTTGCGATCCTGAAAAATGTTTAGATGGCAGCGGTGTTGTTGGCTTTAAAAGCGACTTTACTTTAATGAAAAATGTAGCAGGTAGCTTTAAAATTGATTTTGAACCAAACGGTGTTCCTGGAAACGGTTCAGCTAAAGTACTTGTTAGAAGCGTTAAAACGCAATCGGTTGATACTTTTATAGCTGAAGCTAAAGTTTGGAACGTAGCTGTTAAAACAGTAACTGCACAAACTAAAGAATTCAGTTTTTACCCGAACCCTGCTAAAGACGAATTGATTTTAAAATATGCTACCAAAGAAAACATACAAGTAGATATTTACAATATTTTAGGCGTTAAAGTAAAATCAGTTAATATGTCGGGAACTCAAACCAATGTTAACATTGAAGATTTACAAAACGGTATTTACTTTATCCGCTTTAAGGATGATGGTAAAACCATATCGAAAACATTTACCAAAAACTAGTTAAAACTGGTTAATTATATAGAAAAGCTAAACGAAAACGTTTAGCTTTTTTTATGCTTATATTTTTATTGTTCTGGTTTTTAAAACTACTTTCGCTTTTATAAACATCCCAATCAAATTCGTTTCCATGATAAATTGCGTAATTATAGGAACAGGAAACATGGCCGAAGCCCTGCTCAAATCAATTAAAACAACTGATATTGAAATACTGGGTATTTACGGAAAGTCAATAGACAAATGTGAGGTGTTGGCTAATAAATATGCTGTTAACTGTTTTACCGCTGTAAGTGATATTCCTGCAGCTGTTGATTTGTATTTATTATGTGTAAGCGATAATGCCATTGCCGACATAGCCAAGCAATTAAATATTGGAGCAGGCATGGCTGTTCATTTTTCGGGTATAAAGCAACTGGATGAGTTAGGCGATTTAACTAACAAAGCGGTGTTCTGGCCTATAGAAAGTGTAAACAAAAACAGCTTTAACAACTTTGCCAATACACCCGTTTGTATTGAAGCCAATACCGAAGAAAACTACCGTATTATTGAGGCCTTTGCTGACCGCTTATCGAAAAAGGTATTGCATAAAAGCTCTGTTGAACGACAGTATTTGCATTTAGCAGCCACCATCAGCAATAATTTCAGTAACCATTTATTGGCACTGGCCAAACAAATACTCGATGAGCAAAACATTGATTACAAATTACTAAAACACCTGGTGAGCAATGGTATTAATAATGCATTTAACTTTGACCCTGCAACTATTCAAACAGGTGCTGCGGTAAGAAATGATACGGAAACCATACATACACACAAAATGCTCCTTCATCAAAATATTGACTTAATTGCCTTGTATGAGTTAATGAGTAAAAGTATATTTGACCTGAAACAAAGGCAACATGCGTAAATTCATATTAGCAATTTTTATTCTTATAAGTACTTCGAGCTTTGCGGGCCGTATTTTAATCCCGATGGATGCGGCACAAAAAAATCATTTAAAAGCATACGGTATGGCCTTCTGGATTTTAACCAAGGACATTGAGGTGGACTGGTTATTAAACTACAAAGCAGGCAGCTTTATGTTTAGTTACGATGCCGCTTACGAACGCGAGTTAAAAATAAGAGGTGTTACTTACGAGGTAATAAGTGAAGCACAGGTAAGCGAAATTCTACTGGAAATAGCCAAGCCTGATGTAAATATGGAATTGGTTAAATTGTTTAAAGCACCCAAAATTGCTGTTTACTCCCCTAAAACCAAACAACCCTGGGACGATGCTGTAACCATGGTTTTAACCTATGCCGAAATACCCTACGAAGTTATTTTTGATGATGAAGTGCTGGGTGATAAGCTGGTTAAATACGACTGGCTGCATTTGCACCACGAAGATTTTACCGGGCAATACGGAAAGTTTTATGCGCAGTTTGCCAATACAGCCTGGTACCAGGCCGAAGTAAAAGAAAATGAATCGATGGCGAGCAAGCATGGCTTTAAAAAAGTATCGGAACTAAAGCTGGCGGTGGCTAAAAAAATAAGAGACTTTACTATAGGCGGAGGCTTTTTGTTTGCCATGTGCAGCGCTACCGATACATATGATATAGCTTTGAGTGCTGACGGGGTAGATATATGCGAGCAAATGTTTGATGGCGACCCTGCAGACCAAAATGCCAATAACAAGCTTGATTTCAGCCAGACCATTGCTTTTAAAGACTATAATTTAATAATGAATCCTTATGAGTATGAGTACTCTTATATAGATGCAAACCCGGAAAGCAGACCGGTAAATGAGGATAACGACTTATTTACTTTGTTTGAGTTTTCGGCTAAGTCTGATATAGTACCTACCATGTTATGCCAAAACCATACAAGCACCATTAAAGGTTTTATGGGACAAACCACTGCCTTTAGAAAACAGTTTATTAAAAATACGGTATTGATTATGGGTGAAAACAAGCAACTGAAAGAAGCCCGTTATATTCATGGCTCTATAGGTAAAGGCACCTGGACATTTTATGGTGGCCACGACCCTGAAGATTACCAGCATTTAGTAGGCGAACCCCCTACTGATTTAAATTTACACCCCAACTCACCCGGCTACCGCTTAATTTTAAATAATATTTTGTTTCCAAGCGCCAAGAAAAAGAAACAAAAAACCTAGCAGGTATAAAAAAGAGTACTTCCATCGTTTTCGTCCGATAGCTATCGGACCCGCTCAAACGACCAATTCACCTTTTTCTTTTATTTCAATATTTATTTTGTGGTTTATCAATAGCAATAAAATGTCTTTACAATGGCACTAAATGCTTCCATAAAATTATTTTAACTGTTTGTTACTTTATTTTTTTGAAGAAAAATGAGGTGCATTTTTCCCTTCATCTTTCTAATGCTACCGTTTACGTACAAATGGCACTTTTTGCGGTAACTTTTTAAAAACGCGCTGCGTAAAAGGTTCATAATTTTAAAAACAACAATTATGAAAACATTATTCTTTACCACAGCACTTTTGATTGGCTTATTAGTAAATGCCTCAGCTCAAAACCATAACTTTACTCCTAACAGGAACATGGTAGCTAAAGGTAAAACCACCGTTTATTTTGTAACAGAAAATCCGGAAAGATACGACTGGGTTAGATGGGATTTTGGCGATGGACAAATGGAATTTTCAATAAACCCTGCACACGTATACGACAGAGTAGGTATATATGATGTAAAAATGATTGTATCAAAAGGACCAAAAGTAGATACCATTTGTAAAAAAGCTTTTGTTACCATTTTACCTGCAGGCAGAACAGAAATACCGGGAGCTGTTTATGAAAACACACTTGATGTGAGCAAAGAGCAATACCAGGAAAGTGTTAAAAAAGCCAACGAGGTTTCAGTAGGTATTGATAACAATGCCATTAGGATTTGCAACAAAACCAATGTTAACAGCGAGGTAGAAGTAAGGGATGTTAACGGTAATGTATTTACTAAAACTACCATTGAAAGCTACGAAGACATTAAAAATATTGACAGCAGCAATTTACCAAAAGGTTTGTACCTGATAGTAATTACCAACAACGGAAATACTGAAGTGAGTAAGGTTTATATAAAATAAGGTTTGGGATTAGTTAACTAAAAAAGGCTTCTGTACTGAGTACGGAAGCCTTTTTTGTTTATAGTACTTTTAAATATAAGTTTAGTTACATTTAACTATCCAGTCGTATTTGTCTTCAATTTTCGAAGTTTGAATTTCGCCCAAGGTTTTGTACAACCAGTTCGATACTTTTCTTTGCGCAGGATCAGGTAACTCAAAACGCTCTTGTTTGTAAGCAATGGTTTCAATTTTAGCAATTAAAGCCGCAGTTCCGGTTCCAAATGCATCGGTTAACTCACCGGCACGGGCTGCAGCAGCTACTTCGTCTATGCTGATATGTCTTTCCTCTACCGTATAACCTTCTGCTTTCAATAATTTAATACAACTATCGCGGGTTACTCCTTTTAATATATTTCCGTCTAAGGCAGGTGTCAATACTGTTTTATCGTTTAACACAAAAAACAAATTGGTAGTGCCTGACTCTTCTACATATTTATGCTCGCGTCCGTCAGTCCAAATAATCTGGTCAAAACCTTCTTTTTTAGCCTCAATGGTCGGGCGCATACTTATACCATAGTTTCCGGCTGCTTTGGCCGAACCTGCCATACCATCAAATGCACGGGTGTATTTCTCTTCTACCTTTACTTTAATAGGTTTTGGATAATAGCTGTTAACCGGGCAGCAGAATATAATAAATGAGTAATTGTTACTTGGACGCACACCTACAAAATCATCGGTGGCAAACATAAACGGACGTAAGTACAAAGCACTTCCTTCCTTGGTAGGAATCCAGTCTCTGTCTAATTTTACCAGTTCGTTTAAGCCGCCCATAAAAAGTTCTTCAGGAATAGTAGGCATACCCATTCTTTCTGCCGACAAATTAAAACGCTCAAAATTAGCATCGGGACGGAACAATTGCGGGTTACCTTGTTCATCTTTAAAAGCTTTCATGCCTTCAAAAATGGCCTGACCATAATGTAAACTTGATAAAGCAGGTGAAAAGCTGATATCTCCGTAAGGAATTATTTCGCCTGTTTTCCACGCACCATTTTCATAATCAACCCTAAACATATGATCGGAGAATATTTTTCCGAACTCTATATTATTAAAATCACAAAGATTGATTCTTGTTTGTGTGTTTTTGTTAATTTTGATGCTTGTTGTCATCTGTAATTTTTTAAAATAATGAATGAACTTATAAAAGTCGAAAATCCATTTGTCGAGTTATTATTCGATGAATTTTTCGGGGTCAAAGAAAAGCAAAATTCAATACAATACAAGTATGAGGGGAATAACCAGCAACGCTTTGTTTTATTGGTTGATAAAGTACTAACTGATACTGAATTGAATTTGCTGAATAATATCATTCAGGCAGGCTTAAAACTGGATTTAAAGGAAATGGCATTGGTAAATATTACAGCACAACCCGAAGGGGCTTCCATCAGTAACCTGATAGTAAACCTGAAACCGCTTAAAATGATAGTTTGGGGTTGTAATGAGTGGCTGGAAAAGGAAAAATGGAATATGCAACTGCACCAGATAGCCAATATAAGGAGTACCCAATTATTAAAGGCTGATGAGTTAATGGTATATGAAACCAACAAAGAACAAAAACTACAGTTGTGGAACCTGGGTATTAAAAAAATGATTCATTAATGGAACTGATATTTGCATCGCATAACCAAAACAAGGTAAAGGAAATTAATGCCCTGCTGGGCGAAGGCTTTACAGTTAAATCGCTGAGCGATATAGCTTATACGGAAGACATTATAGAAGATGGAGCTACTTTAGAGGCCAATGCCTTAATTAAAGCCCGCACCATATACAAACACACGCAAAAAAACTGCTTTGCCGATGATACCGGCTTATTGGTAAGTGCCCTTAACAATGCACCGGGTGTTTACAGTGCCCGCTATGCCGGACCACAAAAAAACGACTCGGATAACATGGATTTATTACTAAAGAACTTAGCTACTGAAACCGACCGTTCAGCCAGATTTGTAACCATGATAGCCCTTATTATTGAGGGTAAAGAGTTTTTATTTGAAGGTACCTTACACGGACATATTATTACCGAAAAAACAGGTACCAATGGTTTTGGTTACGACCCTATTTTCATGCCTGTAAACGAAAACAGAACTTTGGCACAAATGGAATTAAGCGAAAAAAATACCATTAGCCACCGGGCAAGGGCTTTTAACGAAATGAAAAAATTCCTGCACCAAAACTACCAAAGCAATACTGCCTTATAAAAGTATTTTAAACATCTATTCTAGGAAAATATACAACTGAATAGGGTAATTTGATAACTCATTTTACACGCTTACTTCGTTGCACTATTTTGGGTTCTTATTTTTTGAACAAAATATGAGCCTATTATTTACTAAAAGTAATACATTGATATTGCTTGCCTTTTTATCTTTAATCCATATTGGTTGCAGAAAACAACGCTATGTGGAAGAAACGGAAATCACCAATGGAGATATTCTTTCCATGAACGATTTAAAAGTACCAAACGGATTTAATTACGAAACTTTTAAAGAATCGAACATACGCATAACAGTAAAAAATGCGCAGGGTGATGTGTATAACAATGCGACAATTTACATTATGGACAACAGTTTTGAACTGGGTGGTAAAATACTGGCCAAGGGGGTAACCGATGCCAATGGTTACCTGGCTTTAAAAGTTGATTTGCCCCTTTCGTTAAAACAGTTGGTTATTAATACCAATGCCTTAAATATTCCGGCCGATGTGTTAATTGAAAACCGCGATTATATAGAATTAACGATGGGCGGGCCTGATTATGCCCCCAACACGGTGCAAAACCCCATGTCGTTAATAGCAGGCTTTTTAGGCAAATCGCCCGGCAAAGTTTCAACCCGTTTGGGTACCTGGAATATGAGTACAGGTAAACCCAACTATTTACAAATGCCCAACGATGTAATAACCACCAACTTTTTAAGCAGTGTAAATAGCTTTTTACCCAGCAGTGTAAATTTACCCAACCGCTACCCTACTTTTTTGGATGATAACTATTACAGGCGCAATATATTACTTACCAATACAGCCGAAGTATTTATCACTTTTGTAAAAGAAGGAGCCGGACAGCTCAATACTTTATTTTACTATGTTTACAATGTAAATTCTCCACCTCAGAAAACCAGCGATATTGATTCTTTAATAATTATTTACCCCAATACCTCCTTTACAGGCTCGGGTGGCGATTTAGCTACGGGTAACAAAGTACGTTTGGGTCAGTTTGGAAAAGATACCGTAATAGCTTTTGGTATTATAGCCAATGGTTTCAACTCATCAAACGGAACCATAGCCGATATAAACACAAGGCCTGTATTTTATGGTAACAAGGCATTAAACCCCGAAACCAACGATGCTTATAAACAACACTTGGTTTTTGTGTACGAACCCAACACCCAAAGGTTTGTACTGGGTTTTGAAGATGTAAACCGCAACCCTGCGGGCTCAAGCGATAACGATTTTGAAGATGTGGTATACTATGCCACCATCAATAATATAAACAATGTAAATTTAGAAAAAATTGCCATACTGCCCGGCTCTACCGATTCGGATGGCGATGGTGTGGACGACAGCAATGACGACTACCCTATTGACCCTTTAAAGGCTTTTAACAATTATTACCCAAGCGCCCAGCAAACGGCTACGGTTGCTTTTGAAGACTTATGGTATTTTAAAGGCGATTA